>JAAFHM010000453.1 GCA_013298375.1 Ignavibacteria bacterium
GAATCCCCAGAACCCGCGCCACGTCTTTGATGACGGCTTTGGTGGACAGAGTTCCGAAGGTGATAATCTGTGCAACGGAATTTTCGCCGTATTTATCGCGGACATACTGAATGACCTGTTCGCGCTTTTCATCGTTGAAATCCACGTCAATATCGGGCATGGACACGCGGTCAGGATTCAAAAATCGCTCGAAAAGAAGGTCGTACTGAAGAGGGTCAACATTGGTGATGCCGAGTGCATACGCCACCAGCGAACCAGCCGCAGAGCCACGTCCGGGACCCACACTCACACCCATTTCCCTCGCAGCATTGATGAAATCTTGCACAATGAGGAAGTACCCCGCGAAACCCATTTTTTTGATAACGCCGAGTTCAAATTCGGTGCGCTCCCTGACGGCATCAGTGGCTTTGCTGTACGCATCAACGTTGTAGCGTTTTTCAATGCCTTTGAAGGTGAGTTCCTCCATAAATTCATCAAGGTTTGTCGCCTTCGATTCCGCAGGAATGGGGAACTCCGGCATATACAAATCGGTCTTGAGATTGACGTTGCATTTTTCGGCAATTTCGAGCGTGTTTTCAATCGCGCCCGGCAGATGCCCCAGCAAATCCGCCATTTGATCGGCTGTTTTGAAGTAATATTCGGGCGTACCGTAGCGAAGGCGCATCACATCAAGCGTTCCGGCATTTGCTTGGCTTGCGTCCTTGATGTAGAGATGGACGTTGTGCGCGGTGGCGTGTTCTTTGTAAATGTAGTGGCAATCATTCGTAGCGACAAGCTTCAAGCCCAGTTCCTGCGCCAGTTTCGGAGCATATTCTAAAAGCGGTTTGTCCAACTCAATGAAGTGGTTCTGCACCTCGACGTAAAAATCCTCACCGAAGCGCTCTTTGTACCAAACGGCTTCCTCGCGGGCTTTGTCGTAGTCGTGATTCACGAAATGCGCTCCCAACACGCCGCCTACACAAGCGGATGTGATAATCAAGCCCTCGCTGTGCCGCTCCAAGACTTCTTTGTCAATGCGCGGCTTGTAGTAAAAGCCTTCAGTATGCCCGATGGAACTCAGTTTCATCAGGTTTTCGTAGCCTTTGTTGTTTTTGGCGAGCGCGATAAGGTGATAGTAATTTTTGGTCTTCGTTTTGCCCGAAGTCTTGTCAAAACGGCTTCCTGCGGCGATGTAGAGTTCGCAGCCCAGAATAGGCTTGATGTTGTACTTCTTTGCTTTTTTGTAAAACTCGAATGTGCCAAACATCACGCCGTGGTCGGTGAGCGCGACGGCTGAGTGTCCCTGTGCGGAAGCGGCTTTGAGCAGTGTTTCGGGTGTGGCTGCGCCGTCCAGGAGGGAATAGTGGGTGTGGTTGTGGAGGTGGATGAATTGGGGCATGGGAAGTTGTTTTTTTGAACGAATAACTTGTGGTCGTAACAAAATACGGCTTTTGACCATAGCCAACAAAATGAAAGAAGAAGGGTTAATATAAATTATGCTACGTTTTGTATGTAGATTCTAGGCAATTAAAAAGTGTATATTCTGTTCTTTTTTCATACTCCAACTTCATGGCTGATATTCTCACTATTCTTGGCGAAAATGTTCGCACTGAGCGCGTTCGACAAGGCTTATCGCAAGAAGAACTTGCTGATAAAGCTGGTTTTCATCGTACTTATATTGGTATGATTGAACGTGCCGAGCGTAATATCACGCTTCGCAATCTTGAGCGTTTGGCGCGGGCATTGGATGTGAACATTACCGATGTCATTACACCAAAACTATGAATATTAACCTTCTCCACGAATACCTCACCAACCCTTGCGTACGCATTGTTTCCCTGCCAGAGCCGCATACCAAAGCCTCTGAATCCTATATTGAGGTTGAGTTTCTTGATGACGATTTGAATCCGTATTGGTCAGGACTCGTGCCGTATCAGTATCGCCGTACTGGACTTTTTCTTGATGATGAACGCGCAATTGCGGCATATTTGGAAGGTATTGCAGAATATTTTCAGCCCAACGTCCGCGAAATATGGATTCAACAGGAAATAACGTATTGGAATGAGCATTTAAGCGGTCGTACGGTAACAAAACCATTTTTCGACGAACTCGCAAAATTAGAATGGACAAGTGCTTTTCCTGCCAAGGATAACCCACAGCGTAGGATTCAGGACATCAAAGAAATGGGCTATACGATTGCAAGTCGGCGTGTAGGGCAGAAGATGGAACGCTTGCTCCTGCCGCTTCCGCGTAGTTTAGAAACAGGCTATGAGACACTCAGCAAGGCTTTTCGCACAAAGGCATTGCGTGTGTTGGAATACGTGAATGTGTACGAACTCAGCAGTGCAAATAAGGCAGGTTTGCTGCCCGACCACAAGTTTCCCGAAATCCGTTGGGATGCTCGCACAAAAGCCGAAAACCCCGAAACAATGAGTGATGAAGCAATACGTAGCAAATTTCAGTTGATAGATAACCAACGCAATCAGCAAAAACGCGAGGTCTGTCGGCGGTGCTTTCAGACGAATCAGCGCGGGCGGATATTCGGCATTGACTTTTTTGCAGAAGGCGATAACAACTGGGCTACAAACTTTGTTGAACGAGAATTGCCCGTGCTAAAAATCGGTGCGGATGCAGAAATCGGGTGTTTCGGCTGCCCTTGGTACGATATTGAAGCATGGCGCAAAGCTCTCAATAGAACGCTTGCTGCTTGGTTGGGAGAGCCGTTTTAATAGCAAGACCAATATGCTGCGCCAGTAAACACGGAACAGCATTACCAATTTGCCAATACGCCCGTTTGAATGTCCCGCTAAAAATATAGTCATCGGGAAACGTTTGTAATCGCGCCATTTCTCGTGCTGTCAGAACCCGATTGAGTTCGTAATGGACATGAACCCCGCCATGATTTTCTTTCACCGTCATACTCGGTGCGTTGCGATATTGACGTTTCCACGCATCACGAAATTTATCATATAATGAGCCTCCAGGTGGTATGGCAGCTAATCGTTGTTCCATTTCTTTTGAGTGGGTCGTGCCGATATGATGCCAGTGTGAATCAAACGGTACATTTTTTATATCTTCAATTGCATCATATATCGTCAAGTATTTTTCCTTTGAAACAAACGGCTTAGGATAAGGATTTTTCAGCCCCAAGCGATTGCCGACAATAACAACACGTGCGCGAAGTTGTGGCACACCAAATTCTGCCGCCTCCAAAATTCTGACGGATATGTCTGGATACCCAGCATCGGCAAGTTGATGGCGAATCTCCTCATACACTGCTCCATTTTGCATCGTCAGAAGCCCCGGTACATTTTCCATGATAAGAAAATCCGGTTGTAGATATTTTACAATGCGGATGTACTCACGAAAAAGCTGATTGCGCGGGTCGTCTGCCTTGCGCAGCCCTGCAACCGAAAAACCTTGGCATGGCGGACCTCCACACACGATATTGATGTGTTGCTGCTTCACAACGGCATCTATTTCTGCGGCTTGAATTTCTTGTATATTTTGCTCAAAATGGTGCGATGTGGGAAAGTTACGGCGAATTGTAGCAGAAGCATCTTTATCAATTTCAACACTTGCAACTTTGATAAAACCTGCATCTCGAAAGCCAACCGACATTCCCCCAGCACCAGAAAACAGGTCAAAAAAAGTAAATTTTGTTTGTGCTGTAATCGCTAACTCTGTATTGACTTCATACCAGTTATTATTGAATAGCATATCGTTATCAAGTTTTTCTTTCAGAGCCTCATATCTTCCTATTCGTGCGAGCGTTCCGGTAGCCCTTCCTGTTTGATGAGTAGAGGTGTTGCCCAATGTTTTCGGCTGATTCAGTTCAAATAGTGTTGATTGCATTTGTTTAGTAACTTTGATTGTCTTGCAAAATCGCGTATGCTACTTTTTGTATGCAAATATAGCGCGAAAACTCAATAAAAACAATGAGATTTAGTCTCGCCCTCTTTTATCCCACTCCTCCGCCTCTGCCACAGAAACACTCGCCAAAGCCTCCTCAAAAGCCTCACGGCTACTACGTTCAGCACGGGTGCGAATGTAGTCATCATGCCCCTGTGCGGAAGCGGCTTTGAGCAGTGTTTCGGGTGTGGCTGCGCCGTCCAGGAGGGAATAGTGGGTGTGGTTGTGGAGGTGGATGAATTGGGGCATTTTTT
>JAAFHM010000430.1:0-2688 GCA_013298375.1 Ignavibacteria bacterium
TTACCTTCTAAAAACGGCACGTGCTTGTGCGTTTCGGTGTATTCTTCGGTCACACCGAGATAAAATTCATGCGGCTGAAGAACAAACCCCTCATCCGGAATGTCAAAGGTTTGAATCAGATTATGCTGCTTTGCATCCAGCACCTCGTCGCGGTAACGGGCGAGTGTTCTGCCCAGCCGTACATCGTAGCTATTCGAGCCGAGTGCCTCGCGGCGGAAAGGCGTAATAACAATAGCTCCGCTTTCGATATTACGGAGAATTTCTGCGTCGGATAAAATCATTGTTGTTGAGTTTCGAGTTCGGGGAAGATAGGAAGCGTCCTATCGCGGGCAGCATTATGCTCAGGCGGATACTATTTTTTTGAGCGCCGCTTCGGTGCTGTCAGAAATATCAAAAACGGTATTCAAGCGGGTCATTTCCAGAAGATTCATCACATTCTCAGGAATAGCGGCAAAGCGCATACTTCCGCCCGCCTTACGCATGGTTGTCAATCCGCCAACAAGCATTCCTAAGCCGGAGCTGTTGATAAGCGTAATAGCAGACAAATCGGCGATAACGTGTTTCACTTTCCCTGCGACGAGTTTGTTCAGGTTTGTCGAAAACTCCACCGCCTGCGGTCCGCCTGTGATATGTCCGCGTAATATGACCGTCGCAACGGCGCTATTTGTGGGGTGAGCGATAAATTCCAATGCTTCAGCCATAATTGAGAAGAATTTGTATGAAGAAAATAGACTGGAAACAACAAAGGGACTCAAATTAAGTCCCTTTGTTGTGTTTTCCAAGTTTTTTTACGCAAGCCTCTGACAAGAGCGTCGTCAATTACGCTTTTGCTTTTGCCGTAATCGTTGCATAGCTTTCTACGTGGAGGTCGTATTTCTTGAAGGTTTCAAGATACCATGCCACAAATGCACTCGCAATGTAGATGGACGAATACGCACCGGTGATAAAGCCAATAAGCATGACAAATGCAAAGCCTTGAAGCACTGCACCACCAAAAACCGTGATAACGATAAGTACGATAACTGCCGTCATAACGGTATTGATTGTGCGGCTCAAAGTCTCATTGATACTGAGATTTACCATGTCGATAAATGGCATATTTTTGTGCTTTTCGCGGTTCTCACGAATACGGTCGAAGATGATTACGGTATCGTGTACCGAAAAACCAATAACCGTCAACATTGCCGCAAGCATACTTTGGTTAACTTCCAGATTGATGATACCAAGGTCGTGTACCATCACCGACACCACAAATGCTAGAATTGCATCATGGACAAGTGCTACGATTGCGCCCAGACCATAGAGAAATTCAAAGCGGAAGGCGATATAAAGCATAATCATCAAAAACGACAATCCAAGAGCGATAAACGCCTTGCTGCGCAATTCAGCACCCACTTTAGGACCAATTTTGTCCACTTTCAACAACGTGAGTGTTTGATTAGGGAATGTTTTCTTGAGACTCTCCATGATCGCTGCCGACGAATAATCTTTGCCTGCGATATTTGGAAGGCGAATCAAAAATTCATCAGTTTTGCCGTAGGATTTGATCTCTGAGCCAGCAAATTTTGCATCGTCCATTGCTTTGCGGACTTGTTCGGTTTGAACAGCCGTCGAACCGCTAAATTTGATGCCGACTTCCGTGCCGCCAACAAAGTCAATGCCGTAGTCCAGACCTTTGATGAGAACGACTAGAATCCCGACAACATTCAGAATTACTGACGCGAAGAAAAATAGTCGGCGCTTACTCAAAAAGTCAATTTTTGTATCGTGAAAGAATTGCATGATGGATATTCTCCTCAGGTTAAATATTATTGGTAATTACGCTTTGTCCGACGCGGGTTGACCAAGATTGAAGGTCGTCGCACCGCGCGAAAGAATGAGTTCAAAGAACACTTTCGACAGCGTAATGCCGGTGAAGAGTGTGATAACAATACCAATCATAAGCGTTACAGCAAAGCCGCGGATTGGACCTGTTCCGAGATAATACAAGATTGCTCCGGTGATCATCGTAGTAATATTCGAGTCCAAAATTGCGTTAAATGCCCGCTTAAAGCCTTCATCCACAGCCGCACGAAGTGAACGACCGCGATGCAATTCCTCACGAATACGCTCAAAAACGAGAATATTTGTGTCCACCGCCATACCAAGCGTCAGAATCAAACCAGCGATACCTGGAAGTGTGAGTGTACCAGCGAATGCTGCCAAGACTGCCACGACGAGCAAAATATTGACCATCACGGCAATATCCGCCAGCATACCTGCTGTTGCATAGTACAAAATCATAAAGAGTACAACCAAAAGCGCCGCAACAGCACCAGAGATGATACCTTTGCGAATCGAGTCCTCACCAAGTGACGGACCAATAACGCGCTCTTCCACGATTTTCACGGGTGCTTTGAGTGCGCCGGCTTTCAAGACGATTTCAAGCAACCGCGCTTCGTCAATCGTTGAACTGCCTGTGATTTGCGAGCGTCCGCCCGTGATTTTATTTTGTACCGTTGGAGCGGAGTAAACGCGGTCATCCAAAACGATAGCAATGCGCTTTTTAATGTTTGCGCCCGTGATACGCGCCCAGTTGGATGCGCCATCGGCATTCATGTCCATCACCACCATTGGCGAATTATTCGTTGGATCGAAGGTTGCTTGCGCATCGGAAATGACATCACCCGTAAGTTCCGGCTTTGCCAA
>JAAFHM010000430.1:2698-4372 GCA_013298375.1 Ignavibacteria bacterium
AAAACACCGTAGATGTAGAACAACTTCACGCCCTGACGCTCAAAGAACGGCTCAGGCTTTGCCGAGACGATTGCTTGGTACTCATTACCCATAATACGGCGAACATCAGGACGAGCCATGATTTCTTCAAATTTCGCCAACGTCTCGTCAGGAATTTGGAAGCTGTAATCGCCTTCGGGAAATTCGTTTTTCTCGTAAATCACTGGAACAGGCTGTTGTCCTTCGCCTGGTGGGTTGAAATACGTGACAAAAAGCGAGGTAAAAGGATAATCCTTTTTGAATTTTTCGCGTTTTTGGTCGTCTGTCAGACCAGCGTAAGGGTCTTTCTTCGTGGAGTCCGCTCCAGCACTTGCTGTTGCCGTTGAAGCCGCCGTCGTCGTGGCGGTGGAAGCCGTTGCCGTTGCTGAAGTCGAAGCGCTTGATTGAACGCCCTTGTTTTTCAAGAGTTGGTCAATCGCGTAGAACGAGCGTACGATTTGAGCATTATTGCGAACCAACTTAAACTCCAAGCGTGCCGTTGTTTGAAGCAAGGAGCGGACTTCTGCTTCATTGCTTACGCCGGGAAGTTCGATAACAATGCGGCGTGTACCTTGCTTTTGGATGGTTGTCTCAGCAACACCGTATTTGTCAATACGCTGGCGGACAACTTCGATAGCTTGGTCAATGGCTTCATTGATATTGCGTTCAAGTCGTTTGACGATTGCATCTTCGCTGAGGTCGCGGTTGTCGCCCGTATCAAAATACGAGAAAAGTTTGCGTCCTTTGGGACGAGCAATAGCATCGAAATTTTTGAGGAAGACGGGCAAAACATCATCATCTCCACCAGCATCGACTTGTTGACGGGTTTTTTCGAGTGTTTCCAAAAACACTTCGTCAACGGCATCGCGCATAGCGGATTCTTCGAGAAGACGGATAACGTCTGCTTCGAGCGTTACATAAATACCGCCACGCAAGTCAAGACCGAGCTTTAGGCTCTGTTCTTTATTTTTGCGCAGCGACTCGCCGTGTTCTTTATCGAACGCAGCAAGAGCAGCCTCATTCTTTGCATTGACCAGCTCTAAGCGTTGCTTTTCAAGCTGTGATGCGCGGAAAGTTGGAAATAGCAAAAGACCCGCCGCCAAAAGCGGGAGTGCGATAATAAGCCATTTCCCAAGTAGTCCTTTTTTCAAGGTAGTTACTCCTTAAACAAATGTGTGTTGAAATTGTGCAAACAGTTTTGGTAGAATTGCCGTAAGGAACTGCTTTCGCGCTGCGCCATGAAGCAAGATTTGATGCGCCATTGCAGACGAAAAAACAGGGTAAAAGCGTCGTTATTGCCTTTTTAGCAACAATTTATGCAGACTCGCAATATAACAGGAGATTTTGAGAAAATCAATAAATTTTGTGTTTCGGCGGAGAATAGGAGTATTTCTGGGCGAAAATTTGGTGGTTGGGTGTTGCAGGAGATCCCCGTCTTGTGGAAGCCACATCTTGTGGAAGCCACCCGACGGGCTAAGAAGCCGCCGGATGGCGCGGTTCTCTTCTCGTCTAGCGACTTCCGACGAGGAGCGGTCTCCCCGTCCGGCGCTTTCCTCAAGCGTCTATTAGGTTTGTATTGCATAGAAAAGCCAGAAAAAAGTGATACATTCTGATAATTCACCGCCTATTGTCCACTCGACAAGACCCCAAGACAAA
>JAAFHM010000228.1 GCA_013298375.1 Ignavibacteria bacterium
TTTCACTGAAATTTTGAACCATTATGGATGGCGTACTCAGCGTCTCGCCCGGACTCATTATCTGGACAATCGTAAATTTCACAATTTTCGCGTTTATTCTCGGCAAATTTGCTTGGAAACCGCTCACAACGGCGCTTTCCGAGCGTGAAAAGTCTATCGAAGACTCCATCTCACGGGCAGAAAAAGCCTCTGCTGATGCCGAGCGCATGATGAAAGAAAACGAAACAAAGCTCGCACAAGCACAGCAAGAAATGAGCGAAATTGTGCGTCAAGGTCGTGCTGAAGCGCAAGCAAAAGTTCAGGCTGCTTTGCAGGAAGCAGACAAAGTAAAAGAACAAAAAATTGCGGAAGCCCGCATGGAAATTGAACGCGAGAAGCAAAGTGCTATGCAATCACTCCGCGAAGAAGTCTCAAATCTTGTCATCATGGCAACCGAGAAAATCTTGAAAGAAAAGTTGGATGTCGGTCAGCAAAAGAAAATTGTTGATGGATTCATTGACGATTTGCAAAAAGCGAAAAACTAATCCTAAACAAGAACCTGATAAACCTGTTTCTAACCCCAGAGAGCCGCTATGTCCCAATCCCGTGTTGCTACGCGCTACGCAACAGCGCTTTTTAACGAAGCCCAGCAAACAGGCATTCTCGAAACGATTATCGGCGATGTGCGTGGATTACGCACGATGCTGACGGATTCGCGTGATTTTGCACTGTTTGTTGCGAGCCCTGTTATCAAAACTGACAAAAAAGCGGCTGCTTTGAAGGCATTGGCAGAAAAAGCTGCTCTTGCGCCGCTTATGAAGAATTTCCTTTCTCTGCTTGTTGAGAAAAGTCGTGTTGCCGAATTAGCCAACATTCTTGATAGCTTCGAGAAATTGTACAATAATGCTGGCGGTATTGTGCCTGTAGAAGTAAGTTCAGCCATTGAACTTGATGCCACACAGAAAGAAAATCTGCTAAAAAAACTGCAAGCACAAACAGGCAAAAAACCACAAGCTACCTATACAATCAACCCAGCACTCATTGGCGGCTTTACTGCTCAAGTTGGCGATAGTATGATGGATGGTAGCATCAAGCATCAGCTCACACTGCTGAAAAAGCGCCTGTTGGAGGGCGCTCTGAACTAAATAAGATTGATATTATACGACAACGAATTTTCGCATCAAGTTTTGATGCGGTCTCCAGTTTAATGTGGGGTAGAAACGTCCATGATGACATTGCGCTTTTTTGCGGTCTGCTCTGTGGCTTTGATGATCATAGCCCAAGCACTACAAGCACAGGATATGCCTGTGCCTGTGCCTGTTCAAGCGCGATTTTTCCGAAAAGTTTTCATCTATGACAAAACCATTCCTAAAGATGGTGTCAAACTTTTGGTTGTGGTCGGCGACGCTACTCCGGCGGATATGAAAGATGAGATTGTTGATGCGTTTAATAGCATTGGAATTAAGGCAAGTGCCGCAAAAGCACCGCAACTTGCCACAGCCGGAGTCGGTATGAATGTCATTTACATTGCTCCCGGCGGTGATTTACGGGCAGTGAAAGAGTTTTGCAAAACAAATGGAATACTGTCAATTTCAGGATTCCCAAATCAGGCGCGGAATGGCGATGTTTCTATTTCGATGGATGTTGTCAATGAAGCACCAAAAATTATCATTAATCCAGACCGCTTGAAACTGGAAAAACAAGATGCCGCAGAATTGATGCGGTTGCGCTAAAAACTGAATAACGAAACTAATTACTCATTCATTATCAATATTTTACAAAGGCTTTGAACTATGACAGCAGTTCGCCCTGATGAAATTTCGACGATACTCCGCCAACAACTGACGAGTTTCGATAAAGAAGTTGACATCTATGAAGTCGGAACCGTCCTGCAAGTCGGCGACGGTGTGGCACGTGTGTACGGTCTTTCTAATTGTATGGCTGCCGAGCTTTTAGAGTTCCCCAATGGTGTAATGGGCATGGCGCTCAACCTCGAAGAAGACAACGTTGGTGTGGTACTCTTTGGTGACGACACGCTTGTGCGCGAAGGTGATACCGTAAAGCGTACAGGGCGCGTTGCGTCTGTGCCGGTCGGTAATGAGTTGCTTGGTCGTGTAGTCAACCCGCTTGGTATTGCGATTGATGGCGGAGCGCCCGTTGATACCAAAGGCAAGTATATTCCGCTTGAGCGCAAAGCGCCTGGCGTTATTGACCGCCAGCCTGTGAAGCAACCGCTCCAAACAGGCATCAAAGCTATTGATGCTTTGATTCCGATTGGACGCGGGCAACGCGAACTTATCATCGGCGACCGCCAGACTGGTAAAACGACTGTTGCGCTTGATGCTATCATTAACCAAAAATACACGCACACGCCCGAAGCAAAAGCACGTGGTATTGAGCCTGTTTACTGCATTTATGTTGCTATCGGTCAGAAAGCATCAACCGTTGCAAACGTCTTGGGTACGCTTCGTGAGCAGGGCGCTATGGACTATACCATTATCGTTGCGGCAAATGCTTCCGAACCTGCGCCATTGCAGTTCGTCGCGCCGTATGCTGGTACCGCAATGGGCGAGTTTTTCCGCGATAACGGCAAACACGCACTGGTAATTTATGATGACTTATCGAAGCAAGCTGCGGCTTATCGCCAAGTGTCCTTGCTTTTGCGTCGTCCGCCGGGACGCGAGGCTTATCCGGGCGACGTGTTCTATCTGCACAGCCGCCTTTTGGAACGTGCAGCGAAAATGTCGAACGAAAAAGGTGCAGGTTCACTCACAGCGCTTCCCGTTATTGAAACACAGGCGGGTGACGTATCGGCGTACATCCCAACCAACGTAATTTCGATTACGGATGGGCAGATTTACCTCGAATCCAACCTCTTCAATGCAAACGTCCGCCCCGCACTTAACGTTGGTATTTCCGTATCGCGGGTTGGTGGCAATGCTCAGACGAAGGCAATGAAAAAGATGTCCGGTACTTTGCGACTTGACCAGGCAGCCTACCGCGCTTTGGAGGCATTTGCCCGCTTTGGTTCCGACCTCGACAAATCCACACAGCAGCAGCTTCGCCGTGGTGAGCGAGTGAATGAAATTTTGAAGCAAAATCAATATTCTCCGTTCCCCGTTGAGCGCCAAGTCGTCATCATTTATGCCGTCAATAACGGTTATTTGGATGAACTGCCGAAGGATGCTTGCCGCCGCTTTGAGCAGGAACTTTTTGAGCGTATGGAAGTTCGCAATAAAGAGGTCTTGAATATGATTGCTGATAAAGCAGAGTTGAATGCAGAAATCGAAAGTAAACTCAACGAAGTATTAAAAGATTTCTCTTCGGCATTTAAGGCAACACTCTAAATTCTTTTGCCAATAACCATTATGGGCTTTACACACGCACTTCTCAAGGTAAAGTTGGCACATAACCATCCTCAATCGGCTGAAGTACAGTTTTTGGTTGATTCCGGGGCGGTGTACAGTATTGTGCCGACGGCAATTTTGGAAGGATTTGGTATAGAAGCCCATAGAACGCTAGAATTTGTGCTGGCAGACGGCACAAAACTCACACGTAAAGTTGGCGATGCGTTTTTCGAGTATCAAGGCGAGGGCGGCGCAGCGCCAGTCATCTTTGGTGAAGATGGTGATGCGGCATTGCTTGGCGTAACGACGCTGGAAAGCCTTGCACTGGTTCTGAATCCCTTCAATCGCCAGCTATCGCAAATGAGGCTGCTACTTGCTTAGGAACTATGATCGTTGTAACGGGCGGAGCCGGATTTATCGGAAGTTGTTTAGTCAAAACACTGAATGACAAGGGCGTTCACGATATTCTTATCGTGGACGCTCTTGGTACAACAGCCAAATGGAAAAATCTCGTTGGTAAAAAATACCTCGATGTTGTCCACAAGACCGCCTTCCGCAAAGAACTTGTCGAAGGCGAGTATGGTGCGGAGATAGAAGCGATTTTTCATTTGGGAGCGTGTAGCGCTACGACCGAGCAGAATGCCGATTATCTACTGGAGAACAATTACCGTTACAGTTGCGACCTTGCCGAATACGCCGAAGCACGTAATATACGCTTTATCTACGCCAGTAGCGCCGCAACGTATGGCGCTGGCGAAAAGGGCTACGACGACCGAACAACTGACTTGAATCCGCTCAATATGTACGGCTATTCAAAACAAATGTTTGACGAGTGGGTATTGCGCAATGGCTTGATAACGAAGTTTGTCGGGGTAAAGTTCTTTAATGTTTTTGGTCCGAATGAGTACCACAAAGGCGATATGGCGAGCGTCATTATGAAGTCTTTTCGTCAAGTACAGGAAAGCAACATCATTCGTCTGTTCAAATCGTATAAGCCTGAGTATGCCGATGGTGAGCAAAAGCGTGATTTCGTTTACATCAAGGATGTCGTTGAAACACTCTACGCAATGCTTCAATATGGCGAAATTTCCGGTATCTACAATCTCGGAACAGGTCTTGCCCGCTCGTGGAACGATTTGGCTCACGCCGTCTTCGCAGCAATGAAGCGCACCGCCATCATTGAGCATATTGAAATGCCCTTGGGCTTGCGCTCGCAATATCAATACTTCACCGAAGCTGATATGAGCAAACTCAAGGAGACACGAATATTTAAGCCGTGTTTGAGTCTTGAGGATGCTGTTCAGGACTATGTTAGCGGATATTTGGCGAAGGATTACGCTCATTATTAAACACTCTGGCAGAAAGCAACTATTCTCAAATCTGCATATTTTCTTTTTACACAGTAGCCATGGCTCAATATATCGTTTACGCCAAAGATTACACCGATGCGGATGCTCTGAATCGTCGCATGGCTGCGCGTCCGGCACATCTTGACGGTGTAAAGGCGCTAAAAGCGCGTGGATGCTTCATTCTGGGCGCTGCGCTTTTGAATGAGCAAGGCACAATGATTGGCTCAACGCTGGTTCTGGAATTTCCTGCGCAAAGCGACTTTGATGCGTGGTATGCCCAAGAGCCGTATATTCTCGGCAAAGTTTGGGAGAATGTTGAAATTCATCAAGCCAAAATTGCCGTTATCGAATAATTTAGAACAATGAGTACAAAACCTTTAGAGCGCATCAATATTGCCACTGGCGCAAAATGGGAATCTATCGTCGGTTATTCCCGTGCAGTGCGTATTGGGCAGCACGTCTGGGTTACAGGCACGACAGCCGTTGATTATGCAAGTGGTCAGATTATTGGTATTGGTGATGCTTACGCGCAGACCATTCAAGCGCTCAAAAATATTGACCTCGGGTTGCAAAAAGCAGGAGCATCCAGAAGCGATGTTGTTCGGACACGCATTTTTGTTAAAAACATTGACGATTGGGAAATGATTGGTAGGGCGCATGGAGAGTTTTTTAGCAAAATTTTACCAGCAACCTCAATGATCGAAATCAGCCGATTGATTGACCCGGAAATGCTTGTCGAAATCGAAGCCGATGCTTTTATCATCGAATACAATAACGAATAAGCAATAGTTCTTGTTCGTCATTTTCCAACTAGAAATTCGCAATTCATAATTTGAAATTCGTAATTCACTATGGCAACACTTCGTGATATTCGGACACGCATTGCTTCTGTAAAGAACATTGCAAAAATCACTTCTGCAATGAAAATGGTCGCAGTGGCAAAAATGCGCCGCGCCCAAGCAAACATCTTTGCTGCACGTCCTTACGCAGAAAAACTCGGCACAATGATTTCGCTCTTAGCGGCTGACCAAGAGAATCTAACCAGCCCGCTTTTCGAGCAGCGCAGCGCTGTACGGAACGTTGCCCTCATTGTTGTTAGCGCCGACAGAGGTTTGTGCGGTGGCTTCAATGCGAATCTTTTGCGGAATGCGCAAAATCAAGTAAAAGCCTTGACCAAGCAATATCCCGATGCAAAAATTCACCTCATTACCATCGGCAAACGATCGACCGACTTTTTTACGCGCCGCGAAGTGACTATTGATGCCAAATTTCCGGGAGTATTTTCTAAATTGGAATTTGCGACCGCCCAATCAATCGGGCGTTTAGCAGTGAATGGCTTCTTGAAAGGTGATTACGATAAAGTGCAGATTATTGTCAATGAATTTCGCTCAATCGCAAAACAAGAAGTAGCGGTGCATGATTTCTTACCGATTGCTCCGGCAAAATCCGCAGAAAAAGGTACAAAAAATCTCAACGTAGAATACATTTACGAGCCATCTCAAACAGAAGTTTTGAACGATATTCTTCCCAAGCACCTCAATATGCAGGTTTGGCGGGCAATGTTGGAATCAAACGCCGCCGAGCAGGCAGCGCGGATGATGGCAATGGAAAATGCAACACGAAATGCAAAAGAACTAAATCGCAGTTTGACACTGACGTACAATAAACTTCGTCAAGCAGCCATCACAACAGAAATTCTCGAAGTGGTCGGTGGAGCCGAGGCGTTGCGCCAAGCGTAAGAGTTGACGAGACCTTCCCCAAGACGCTTATTTTGCAAATGTCTGTGTTGCCGCCTTTTTGCGGTAGCACAGGCATTTTTTTATCACGCTAATATCCTTTCTATGCTCCTTTCACGCTCCCTTGTCGAAGCACTTGCTGCCGAATTTCGCGCACTGGGTAGAACTATCGTTTTTACCAATGGCTGTTTTGATATTCTTCATATTGGACACACGTCTTATCTGGAAGCAGCAAAAAAGTTGGGAGACATTCTGATTGTTGGTGTTAATAGTGATGATTCCGTGCGCCGCTTAAAAGGTGCTTCGCGTCCTATCAATACGCAACATGACCGCGCAACGCTCCTTTCTTCGTTACGGGCAGTAGATTACACCTGCATTTTCACCGAAGATACGCCATTAAAGTTGATTACCGATATTCAGCCGGATGTTTTGGTCAAAGGTGGCGATTACACACCGGAGACCATTGTTGGTGCGGATATTGTGCGCGAGCGAGGTGGACATATTGTGGTTTTACCATTTATTGAAGGAAAATCCACAACGCGCATTATTGAGCGTATCCATTCTTGAAATCCTTGTTTATGTTGTTGTTTTGTATAATTTTATCGGACACGACGCTATTCTACTGCTTTGATTATGTCTTATCAAGACACATATTCTGCTCCTCATCAAGACGCAACAACCATTGACGCTCTGAGTGCCAACGGAGACCTTTTTCGTGCTGTTTTTGATTCCTCGCCCGATGCACTTTTTCTGTCGGCTGATGACGATGCTTCTCGTATTTTGGAATGTAATGACCGCGCCGTTGAACTCTTTGAAGCACCAAGTAAAGCAGCTTTGATTGGTAATCTTGGCGGAATGCAAAGGGTTGTCCCTTTAACAGCAGAGGCTTTACGGCAACGCACCCTTGCACTACGCGAGAAAGGCTCGGTATATTCAGAAGTTGAATATTACTCCTTTGCGGGGCGTAGGTTCTGGACGGCGCATTTAGTCAAGCGATTGACCATAGGTAATCAAACACTTCGCTTTACCCGTATTACCGATATTGACGAGCGTAAAGCTATTGAGATGGATTTGCTCCGACACAAGGAAATGCTGGAAGAAGCTCAACGTATTGCTAATATCGGCTCGTGGGAATTTGACT
>JAAFHM010000079.1 GCA_013298375.1 Ignavibacteria bacterium
GCTTGCAGCGCGGGAAACGCCCAGTCACGGTTGCCTTTGGTGAGCGGCTCCCATTCAATACGTCTGCGGCGGAGGTCAAGCAGTGCGTCACCGAGTTATCCATTCAAGCATGGCGCAACTACGCGCAAACACTAGATTCCGTGCATGAAACCTTCCTCAAAACTGCACGGCGTTTTCCACTTGAAATCGCCCTTGTTGGCAGCGATAAACGCCGGTTTACATCCATCAATCTTCTGACACGAACAATCAGTTTCGCACAAGGTTTGAAGCGGCTTGGAAAGAAATTATCCATTGCGCAAAATATCGGTGTTCTGCTTCCTACCAGCGCCGATGGCGTAATGGCGACGTTGGCAGTGATGATGAACGGCAAAACTGCCGTGCTGCTTGATTACACCAATTCCGCCGACGATATTGCTGCCGGAATCCGCACTGAGGCGCTTTCCACCGTGATAACATCCCGCACCTACTGGACGACACTCGTGGAGCGCTTTCCAACGTTACTCCCCCTTCTTGCGCCACTCGGACTCCATTTCGTGTACACCGACGAAAAGCAGAATGCCGCAGAACCGACGATTGTACGGGGTTTATTCGTTCAATTCGCTCCTGCATGGCTTTTGAAACAACGCTATTTTTCCAAACGTTTGCCCAATGCTAATGCTGTTGTGGTCTTTGCAGGAAAAGCAGAAACACTGCGGGCTGTGGCGTATTCGCACGAGCATATCATGGTGAGTATTCGCCAAGCCGCCGAAGTGCTGAATCCACGCGAAAACGATACCGTGCTGGGCGTACAACCGCTTTGCACCTCGTTTGGATTGGTCATCTCAACGCTTATGCCTCTCGTTGGCGGTATGACGCTGGTGTGCGCCGAAAACGCTGATATTGCCACGCTTGGCAAGTTTGCTGCCCGCAATGAGGCGACACTTCTCTTTGCCGAAGCATGGCAACTGCGCGTGTTTGCTGCCAGTGAGCAGTTGCACCCGCTTATGTTTGCGTCGCTCCGGCTGGCGGTCACCGGCACAAACGGCAACGGCGAAGCCTTGGAAGCCAGCACTCAAGCGGCATTCAAGCAGAAATTTGGTATCAGTGTCTATGAAGGCTTCGGCACAACCGCCACAACGCCTGTTGCTGCCGTGAATGTGCCAGACGCGATGACTCCGGGAGAATGGAGCGTTCAAGTCGGCACAAAAGCGGGGACAGTTGGTATGCCGCTTCCGGGCTGCGCCTTTTCGATTGTTGATAAAGCGACGGGCGCGGAAATGCCCTTGGGGGAAATTGGCTGGGTGAGAATTGGTGCGCCATACAGCGCTTTTTCTGAGAAAAATTCCAGTGAAGTCTGGTCAATGACGGATGTGCGTGGAAGTTTGGATGCGGACGGGTTCTTGCATTTAGCGGGTTGAGAAAAACGAATTGGGAGTTACGGATTTGGTGTAACTGGTCATCACCCTTGATTCGTCTGATACTATCTGTAAAAATTTTCGTATCTTAACGGCGGGTTTATTGCAGAATTTCTCCAACCTATTTTCTCATTCAATCATGAAACCATTCTCCATACTCGCTATGACGCTCGTGCTGTTCTGTGCCACAGTATCATTGCTTGGGCAGCAGAAATCTATGGTATGGGTAGAAACACCACTTAAAAATGAAGCAATCATAAGCCTTGCAGCTACGAACTCTGCTCTCTTTGCCTGTCGTAGCAATGCTTTGTATCAATCAAATAATAATGCTGGTACTGCTTGGATAAGTAGTGGTAGCGGTATCAGTAGTGGAATATCTGGTGATACAGGAATAGGAATGCTTAGGGGAGTCTATGCTGGTAGTGATCCCGCGATTTTCGCTGTTATGCTACCCTTGCAGACACCAAGGGGATCACGTGGCGGCGGGGTTTTTCGGTCACTTGATAGCGGCAAAACATGGTATAATGCAGGTATAGGTAGTTTATCATTACAAATTGCGAAAACTAATTCCGCAATTTTTATTAATAACCTTTTTTATGGTGTGGGGCGCTCACTGGATAACGGAACAACATGGTCATGGACACCCGATTCAGTATTTGCGTCTACCGTCTTAGGGGTGTGTTCCAATAACAGGCAAGCATTTGTTTGCACATCCAATGCCATTTTTAGCTCTTTGGATAATGGTGATTCTTGGCAAAAAATTACAAGCGATATTTCTAGCCATCCTGAAAACACATCACCAGCTCCAATTGGCATATCCGTTGTAACTGATAGCGTCATTTTTGTTGCTTTACAACATGGAATTGGGGTTTTCCAATTCAATGCTCGCAATCCGTCTATTTGGTGGAAAATATCGTTATCAGATGAGGTTATCTTGAGTTTAGCAAAAAAAAATGACACAGTATTTTGTGGTACGAGAAATGGGGTATTTTACTCTGCGAACGGTGGAATTTCATGGGGTTCTGTGAACACCGGGCTGTCAGAGAAAACTGTAATCGGTCAGTCCAGCCGATATGTATCAAGCCTCGCCGTTGACAATCAAGGATATTTATACGCCGCAGCTTCTAATGGCAGCGTGTATCGCCTTTCTTATTTAGTGCAACCCACCTCCGCCCGCGACCTCACACTCCCAAGTCCCATCACGCTTTCCCCCAATCCCGCACAAGAATCTATCACGCTTGCGCTGCCGGAAAACGAACTGCACCGCGTCCGTGTGATGAATACACTGGGTTCGCAGGTCTCGGCACTTTCGGATGCGGCGGGCGCGACGGCGCTGGATATGAGCGGGCTGGCGGCGGGAGTATATTTTGTGGAAGTGGAAAGCCAGAAAACACGGCGGCGCACGGTGCAGAAGGTAGTGAAGTATTGATTTTAGCTAACTGTTCCGTGAAGTTCTAGCAAAGTGACTGCTCTCAGAAAGAAGCTCCCATGCGGTTTCCACGACTTTCACTGCCTCAATATTTCGCATACACGCAAAATGCCCTTTCGGACACGCCGAGCGTCCAATATGCGTACATGGGCGGCATTCCACCTGCGCTTCGACAATCCGATGTGCCACCCGAAATGGCGCAAAACCGAGTTCCGTCACCGTCGAACCAAAAACCGCCACGAGTGGCACTCCGCGTGCTGCGGCGAGGTGCATTATGCCGGTGTCATTGCAAAGCAGGACGGCGCATGAATCAAGTAGTTGTGCGGTTTCTGCAAGCGTCGCATTATCCGGCGGCAACACATAACGCATCTTGCCGACAAGAAAATCCGCCACTTCGCGACAAATACCTTCGTCTGCCCTTCCGCCGAGTAGAACGACCTCCACCGATTTACGATGCGTCTGAAGCCGTTCTGCCAGGAGCAAAGCAGCTTCGGCGAAACGTTTCGGTAACCACCGTTTTGTTGCATGGTGCGCTCCGGGCGCAATACCGATGCGTACTACGCCGCCATCTCTGCGCTTTGCCACTGGAATTTCTGTGCGAAGCACCATCTCCAACCCTCTGCCATCATCGTTTAAGCCCAGATGAGATGCAGTGTTTCGGTAGCGCTCGGTGATATGGATGGTTTGGGTGTGAAGATTCTTTTTAAGATACACAAGTGCTAATTTCTGCAAACGGTATTTGCGAATGCGATGAATCCTGCGCCCCAAACCGTGCCAAATCTGGCGAGAGCGCCGATTACGCTGGAGATCAAGAATGAGGTCATACTTCGGGCTGCCCGTGCTGCTCTGAAGAGCCGCAGCGATGGTGCGTTTCCAATCGCGCAATTCGCGGCGCGAAAACGAGCGTTTATAGCCTAAAACCGTGTTGCAATGCGGATTATAGCGGTAAATTGCGCTCCATTCTTCGCCAACGCACACGTCAATTCTTGCGTCAGAAAAGCGCTGCCGCAATAAGCGCACAAGCGGCGTTGAGAGCAAAACATCACCCATCGAACTGAGCCGAATGACAAGAATTGAGCGTATTTGCTCGTTTGAAGAATGATTGAGCATAGTGCCTTGATGTTCGGGTTATGCCTTAACGGGGTGTTTATGCCAAGATGTCAGGATTTTTTTGCCATTCGCGGATGGTTGACAATGCACGTTCTTGCAGGTCAGAAAGTTCTTGAGTATTGGCTTTGGCAGCATCGGCGAGGAATTTTGGCGAACAAAGAGATGTGTGGAGCATGAAACAAGTGCGAAAATATTTGGACAAATGGAGTATTAGGCGCGGCACAAGATACGGAAAAGCATTCCAAACAGCAAATCAGGTAAGATTGTGGATAGGGCGATTACATATCTTTATTTTTGGCGAGCGATGTCGTATTGAGTAGTATTCTCAAGTCTAGTCACACAAAATTCTGGATACGCTCCATAAATAATTTGCCAAGCGCGGCGATTTTGCTAAATTGTGCCTTCGTGAATGGTAGCGGAGCGCGTTTGATGCTGCAAAGCCCATTCCGTCACCGTTTCCAACGTCTCACATAACCACATTCCGATTGCCATTATGCTTCTTGCAACGCTCTTTGCACCTCTTGTCGGCGCACTTGCGCTTTTGCTTGTCAGCCGTGATGCTAAGAAAGCGCTTAAATACTCATCTCTGCTGATGTCGCTCGTTGCCTTTGTCTTCGCTTTGGCGATGCTTCTGGGCTTTGACCAGACCAATCCGAATATGCAGATGCTCACCAATGTTTCGTGGATACCGACGCTTGATGCGGGTTTCCGTGTGGGGGTTGATGGGATGTCGGTGTTATTTATTTTTCTGACGACGCTCACAATGCCGATGGTGATTCTCGCTGGCTTCGACAGCATCAAAGAGCAGGAGAAAGAATTTTATGCACTTATCTTACTTTTAGAGTTTGGCGTTATTGGGATTTTTGCCGCATTAGATACCTTCCTTTTTTACGTCTTTTTTGAACTTATTTTGATACCGATGTATTTTCTCATCGGTGTTTGGGGCGGTGAGCGCAGAACATTTGCAGCAATAAAGTTCTTTATTTTCACAATGTTTGGTTCGCTTGTGATGCTTGTTGGCTTGATATGGCTTGGTTACTACGTCCAGCAAACAACGGGGCATTTCACGACCAATCTTTTGCTTTTGCGCGAGATTGCGCCCACGATTCCGCTTTCAACGCAAAAATGGATGTTCGCGGCGTTTATGCTAGCATTCTGCATTAAAATTCCCCTGTTCCCTCTTCATACGTGGCTGCCGGATGTGCAGTCTGAATCGCCCCTTGTTGGGACGGTTGTGGTCGGGGCGGTACTGTTCAAAATTGGTATTTACGGGCTTATCCGCTTTGGTTTGGAGCTGTTTCCCCAATCGTCGTTTGAACACGCCAAGGTTATGTGTGCTTTGGGAGCAGCAGCCGTTATCTACGGCGCAATGCTGGCTATTGTGCAAACCGATATGCGTCGTTTGGCTTCCTACGCACTTGTCAGCAGTTTGGGAACGATGGTTATGGGTGTGTTTTCCATGACCCCCGAAGGCATACAAGGCGCTATTTTGCAGACGTTTAATCACGGACTTTCGGTAACGGGGCTGTTTTTGTGTCTGGGCGTTTTGACCCAGCAGCGCGGCACGACGAATCTTGCTGATTATGGCGGCATTGCGAAGGTGATGCCGATGTTTGCCGTGCTATTTGCCATTTCGCTGTTTTCTCTCGTAGGTTTGCCGGGCTTAAACGGCTTTATCGGTGAGTATTTGCTGCTTCTCGGCACGTTCCGCTCGCCATTTTTGAATAATTGGACATTTGGCATTTTGGGCGCGACAACGGGCGTTTTTGTTGCAATCTATATGCTCAAGTTGTACAATAACATCTGTTTTGGAAAATTCCCGAATGACGGAAGTGCCTCCATGAGTGATTTGACGACGAAAGAGCTTGTAACACTCATTCCGGCAACAATCCTGATGATTTGGATTGGGATTTACCCGTCAACATTCATGCGCTTTTCTGACGAATCTACCAAAGCGCTTGTGGGCAAACTCGAATTGGTAAAATTTGGCACGACCAAATACACCGAAACGCTCAAGAAACTCCACGCCGCACCAGCCGCCGAAGGCACAGCGCACAAGGAACATTAAATCTCACACGCATTTCACCCTTCACATTTCATACTTTTTTCTGCCATCATGCTTTACGATGTATTCTACTCATTACCGATAGCACTGTGTTCATTTTTTGGCATTACGGCGATGCTTATTGGTGCATTTGTACCGAAAAAGCGGAGTAATATCGTCATGCCGTATGCCACCACAGGTTTGGCGATTGTTCTTACGTTTGCTGCATTGCTTTGGGGGAGAAATGGAACGGCGTTTAATGGCATGATAACAACGGGGATGTATGCTTCATTCTTCGATATACTCTTTGCATCATCGGGAATATTAGTGATGATTGCGGCACGACCATATTTGCAGAAAATGGCGTGGGAGTTCGATGAATTCTATGTTTTGGTGCTGTTCGCTGTGAGCGGTATGATGCTTATGGCACACGCGAATCATCTGCTTATCGCGTTTATCGGCATTGAAATTATGTCCATCAGTTTTTACGTGCTGTCGGCGTATATGCGCAATGAACAGCTTTCGGTCGAATCCGGTTTGAAATATTTCCTTCTTGGCGCTTTTTCCACAGGTTTTCTGCTCTACGGTATGGCGCTTATTTACGGCGCTACGGGCGGCAAAATGGAGTATTCTGCCATTCGTGCCTCCGTCAGCTATGGTTCGCAAATGCCGACTTTGCTGCTTGCTGGAACAGGATTGATGCTGATTGGTTTGAGTTTCAAAGTCTCGGCATTTCCTTTTCATGGTTGGTCGCCGGACGTGTATCAAGGCGCTCCGACGGTCGTAACGGCATTTATGAGTACAGGAGGGAAGGCTGCTGCTTTTGCTGCTTTTATTCAAATTGCCGGAGCGCTTATCCCCAATGGCGGACCAGACAGCGTGAAAATCGTCCATTTGCTGGCTTGTATTTCGGCAGCATCAATGCTTTATGGCAACATCGCAGCGTGTGCGCAGCAGAATGTCAAGCGCCTTCTGGCATACTCCTCCATTGCACAAGCTGGTTATATGATGATGGGCATTGTTTCCGGTTCTAGTCGCGGTACAAGCGGGCTGATGTTTTATCTTGCGGCGTATCTTTGTACTCAAATGGGTGCATTTATCGTTGCGGCGGCATTAGAGAATAAATATGGAAAGCAGCTTGAATTTAGCGATTATGCGGGCTTGGCGAAGCGTCATCCGCTTTTGGCAGGTGTCATGTCGCTGTTTATGTTCTCCTTGCTTGGATTGCCGCCGTTTGCGGTCTTTTTTGGAAAATACTATCTCTTTACCGCAGCCATTGAAGCGGGTTATACGTGGTTGGCACTCGTTGGAGCGCTTGCCAGCGTCATTTCTGCCTATTTCTATCTGGGGCTTATTGTTGCGATGTATTTCCGCAGCCACGAAAGCGGCGAAACCTATCCAGCACAGCCCGGAATGTCGGGCGTAACGATTGGTATTGCTGTGGCAGGAGTAATTTTGCTTGGTTTATTGCCAAGTGTGGTGATGCGGTGGACGGGCATTGTGATGTAAAAATGCCTTCACGCCTTGCTCCATTGAGCAAAGTGCGAAGCCCGCCAGATGATAGTGGAATATTCCACTGATGACTTTAACAAGCCTACCAAGACTTGTGCGCAATGACCAGCCTTCCGGGAGAAGAGTTGGGGGCGAGACGGAGCAAAACTGCACCGAACTCCAATAACTTGGCGACATTGAAGGAAACGTTTTGGATAAGTCCAACCGAAATCCGTAAATTTGAAAAAATATATTCCCTCCACCTTCATAAAAGATGAACTACACGCTATGAATATTGCAGTAACAGGCGGAGCGGGCTTTATCGGCTCGCATATCGTTGACCATTATATCGAAGTTGGACATAATGTTGTTATTATTGACGACATGAGTTCTGGCGTAAAAGCAAATATCAACCCGAAAGCAACATTTCATAAAATAGGGATTGGCGACAAAAAAATTGCTCAGTTGCTCAAGGATGAAAAAATTGAAGTGCTGAACCACCACGCAGCGCAAATTAGTGTTCGCGTCTCGGTTGATGACCCCAAATTAGACGCGCAAGTCAATATCGTTGATGCGCTGAATCTTTACGAAGCAGCACGCACAGCTGCGGTACGCCGCATTATTTTCGCATCAAGTGGCGGCGCAATTTATGGCGAACAGGATTATTTTCCTGCTGACGAAAAGCACTCCAAACGCCCGCTTTCTCCCTACGGTGTGGCGAAACTTGCCAATGAAAAATATCTCGGCTACTACAAAAGTGTTCACGGCATCGAAAATGTGATTTATCGCTACACCAACGTCTATGGTCCGCGCCAAAACCCGCATGGCGAGGCGGGGGTCGTGGCAATTTTCACGACCAAAATGCTGAAAGGCGAACAACCTGTCATCAACGGCGACGGAACACAAACCCGTGATTATCTCTACGTGAACGACCTTGCCCGTGCGAATGTACTGGCATTAAGCGAAAATGCACGAGGTATTTACAATGTTGGTACTGGCATGGAATACAGCGTCAACACGCTCTATCAACTTCTCCAAATGAAAATCGGTAAACCCTTCAAACGTGTCCATGCGCCAGCAAAAGCGGGCGAGCAAAAGCGCAGTGTTTGCACGCCCTCGAAGATGAAAAATCTTCTTCAGTGGCAACCCGAAGTTTCCTTTGAAGAAGGGCTTTCGCGCACAGTGGATTGGTTCAAAGCGAATAGCAAATAAACGATTCTGTGATGGCATTGCACGTCAGCAACATTGTCTTATCCACTCATCCACTCTATGTCCACATCCAGCGCACACAAAACATCCGATAAAATCTGGACGTATTCCAATGGCGTGAGTTTTCTCCGTGCATTGCTGACGATTCCCTCCGCCGTCCTGCTATGGCAAGGACACAACTATATCGCATATTCTATCGGCGTTTTGGCGTATATCACCGATTTGCTGGATGGCTGGCTTGCCCGCAAACTGAATGAAGTCAGCGAAGCGGGAAAAGTGATTGACCCGCTTGCCGATAAAATCTATGTTGCCGTGATAACCTCTATGCTCGTCGTGCAGGGGAAATTAGCGCTATGGTTTGTGGCACTTGTGCTTGCGCGGGATTTGGTGATTATGCTTGCGGGAATTTATCTTGCGAAGCGTACAGGCTTTGTTCTTCCATCGAATATGCCGGGCAAAATCGCCGTTTTTTGTATGATTGTGATGATGTCTTGCCTTGTACTGGATGCGCCCGCATGGGCTTCGCAAGCCAGTATGGGTGCGGCATTAATAATGCTTCTGGTTTCATCGGTTCTTTACGTCATTCGCTTTGTAAAAATTGTGAAACAACGCTAAACCATGAACGATACCATGAAAAATCCAACCGTAACAATGAGTAACAAAGCCGCCCTCGCGCGGCTTTCGCTCTTTATTGCCCGTCGGTACTTGCTCTCAAAGCACTCGCTCAATTTTATTTCCGTTATTACCGCCATTTCGATTGGTGGGATTACGCTTGGCGTGGCGGCGCTTGTGATTGTGATGTCGCTTTTCAACGGCTTCCAGGCGCTCATTGACCGTTTTCTGATTGGCTTCGATCCTCACATTCGTATCAGCAAAATCGCCACTGTGCTGGCGGCAATTTCTACTGCTCCCGAACAGTGGCTCACCCTCAATGACTCGCTCCAAACCCAGATTCAAAGAGCTTTACAGCCGCTTGGCGCATCCCATCTTGCTCCCATTGCCAGTGGCAAAATGGTCTGCATCAATGGGCGCTCTATGAAGCCGTTTCAGCTTATTGGTATTGATGCGGATAAGGCAGATATTGTCTCCGGGATTCGGAAAACACTGGTTGTGGGGGAGTTTCGACTGGAAGGTACGCCGCAATGCGTCTCGCTTGTGATGGGTGCTTCGTTAGCAGATAATTTGCGGCTTGTTGTTGGCGACACCGTACAACTGCTTGCGCCCGCCGCCATCGAAACCGCCATTACACAAGGCTTACCACCGAAAAGTGTGCGGGCTGTCATTGTCGGCGTATTTCAGTCGAACACCAAAGAATACGACGCAACGCAAGCATACACGGCGCTCCCATCCGCTCGACGCTTACTCAAAATCCCCGACAATGCCGCACAAACACTGGACATTCGCCTTGACAATGCAAATCAAAGCAATCAAGCGCAGATGCTCTTGCAACGCGCCCTCCCGCCCGCATACCGCGTTGAAACGTGGTTCGACCTGCACCGCGAACTCTACAACGTGATGCGATTTGAGCGTTTGGCGGCATTTTGTGTGCTGTTTATCATCGTTCTCGTTGCAGTGTTCAATATTTTTGCCTCGCTTTCGATGGCAGTTGCTGAAAAGCGAGCAGAAATCGGAATGCTGAAAGCCATGGGCGCACCGTCGGGGCTGATAATCTCCATATTTTTTAGCCACAGTCTGCTTGTGGGAGTTGTCGGAACGGCTCTGGGAGCGGCTTTGGGCGTTGGTGTATGCTGGGGGCAGATGAATTTTGGCTGGATAACACTCGACACGTCGCGGTATGTGATTCCCATTTTGCCGCTTATTGTCGAATGGCAGGATGTGTGCGGTGTTTGTGCAATTGCGCTTGTGTTTGCGCTGCTTTCAGGGCTTGCTCCGGCACGTCAAGCAGGAAAGATCCGTTCAGCAACGGCGCTTTTACGAAAAGAGCGGGTGTGAGAGATGCTACATTGGGCTGCCGTAGGGCGACGGGGACAACAATAAAGTATGGCGCATGATATTTTCTTTCTCGTTTTCATTCTCTTTCCTTCGTTGGGCGAAAAAAATTTCCTATTTTTGCAAGTCTGTATCAATAACGGCAGTTTACCGCATTTGTCGCAAAACCGCCCTCCGTCACAACAACGAAATAATTCTCTATTCCTATAATTTTCAAATTTTTGCGCTATGAGCGTTTTGGTCAATAAAAATACAAAAGTCCTTGTGCAAGGCATCACGGGCAATGAAGGCACATTCCATGCTTCTCAAATGCTTGCTTACGGCACGAATGTTGTCGGCGGAGTCACGCCTGGTAAAGGCGGCACGACATATTCCGGCAAAGGCGAAGACACGTTCAACCGTGCCGTTCCGGTCTTTAACACGGTCAAAGATGCGGTGACAGCGACCAAGGCGGACACGTCCATCATTTTTGTTCCGGCATCCTTGGCGGGCGAAGCGATTTTGGAAGCGATTGAAGCGGGTATCGGTCTAATTATCTGCATCACCGAAGGTATTCCAGTGCGCGATATGACGGTCGTCCATGCAGCGCTGAAAAACTCGCAATCACGCCTTATCGGACCGAACTGCCCGGGCATTATCACGCCAGGAGAATGTAAAATTGGTATCATGCCGGGCTTTATTTTCACGCCTTCCGCGTTTACTCCCGCAGGAAATGGTGGTGGCGTTGGTTTGGTATCACGCTCCGGCACACTGACCTACGAGGCAGTCAAGCAAATGAGCGATCTCGGAATTCCGCAATCTACCGCTATCGGTATTGGCGGCGACCCGATTATCGGCACACGCTTTATTGATGCTATCAAACTCTTCAACGAAGACCCCAAAACCAACGCAATCGTGATGATTGGCGAAATCGGTGGTTCGGCAGAAGAAGAAGCGGCAGAATATATCAAAAAATATGTGAAAAAGCCCGTTGTTGGCTTTATTGCTGGGCAGACAGCGCCTCCGGGACGGCGCATGGGACACGCTGGAGCAATTATCTCTGGCGGCAAAGGCACGGCAAAAGAGAAAATGGCAGCAATGAAAAAAGCAGGTATTCACGTCGTTGAATCGCCCGCAACCATCGGCATTACCGTTGCAAAAGCGCTTGGCATCGAAGTGAAATCCGTTGCACCAAAAGCTGCCGCGGCACCGAAAGCGGCTGCACCAAAGGCTGCTGCGAAACCAGCCGCAAAAGCCCCAGCAGCAAAAGCTGCTCCCAAAGCCACACCGAAAGCTGCTCCGGCAGCGAAGGCAGAGGCTCCAAAGCCTGTTGCCGCGAAAGCAGCGCCAGCACCAGCAAAAACCGCCGCTCCCGTTGTAAAAGCAACCGCGAAGCCAGCCGCGAAAGCAACCGCAAAGCCCGCAGCAAAAAAATAATACGCTCAAATGTCCAGAAATTTCGCCGCAAAGTATCGTATTTTGCGGCGAAGTTTTTTTGGTATTTTCCCATTTTTCATTTTTTTCATTTCATCATGGAACGTACACTAGCTATTTGTAAACCCGATGCCGTTCGGAAAAATGTCGTCGGCGAAATCGTCGCAATGATTACGCAAGCGGGTTTCAAAGTACTCGGTTTGAAAATGATTCGCCTTTCCAAAGAGCAGTCCGGCGCATTTTACGCCGTCCACAAAGAACGCCCATTTTACGGCGAACTCGTCGATTTTATGTGCAGTGGTCCGGTGGTTGTCATTGCATTAGAAAAAGATAATGCCGTTGTTGATTACCGCACACTTATCGGCGCTACCGACCCGGCAGAAGCCGCAGAAGGCACTATCCGCAAGCGTTTTGCATCATCCAAAGGCGAAAATGCGGCACACGGCTCGGATTCTGTTGAAAATGGTCGCCAAGAAGTCGCATTCTTTTTTAGCGAAGCGGAAATCGCGGCAAATGCTCGGTAAAAGTGCAATCTCAAGCAAGAACGTACAAGGACCGAGACCCTCGTGTCCTTGTGCGACTTGCTGGGAAGGATAACAGCACCCTATTCAACGGTATCGCGTATCAAAAAAAAAACAGCAACAACGATGATACAATCATTCCATCTGAAAAATTTCATGGCGCATAAGGATTTCCATGTCAAGGAGTGTGCGCTGATAAATATTATCGTTGGAAATAATGATACAGGGAAAACAGGGCTGTTAAAATTACTCTATGCCACGACGAAGACACTTGATATTTACAGCCGTGTACAGCACGATGGTGGGGAGGGCAATCTAAAAAAAATGCTTGCCGAAAAACTGATCGATGTCTATCAACCCGGTAAAAAGGGACTTGGAGATCTTGTCAACAAGATGACAAAAGAAAAACTTTATGTTGACGTGGAGTTTCGTCATAAAGCCCTCAACTACCAAGACCGTCTGCATTTTTCCTTTGGCGATTCGACGACGAACACCATTGTTGATGGGCAAGAACGTATCGGCGCTATATCAGAAAATTTTCGATGCTTATTTATTCCAGCAAAAGAAGTCCTCACTGCTCTGAAAGCGATACGTGCGACGCGAGACAACCTGCTTATACGAGGCTTTGACGATACTTATTTAGATTTAATTAAAGCCCTTTCTCTACCGACCATTTCTGGCAAGGTCAAATCGGAATTGTTGCAATTCAACCAGCGACTGGAAGATGTCCTTGACGGCAATATAGAGCAGAATGCGGACAATGATTTTATTTTTAAGCGTGGTAGTACCGAGTTTTCGATGTCCTTAACGGCGGAGGGTATCAAAAAAATTGGTATTTTTACAACACTCATTCGCAATAGACAGTTGAATGCCTCATCGGTGTTGTTTTTGGATGAGCCCGA
>JAAFHM010000472.1 GCA_013298375.1 Ignavibacteria bacterium
GTAAAGATCCCCTTGGCGAGGATATTCAAATTGCCGGAGCGCAGCCAATTTTCCCACTGTCGGGCAATCTTAATGTTGCCATGCCCGGTATTCGAGGCTATACGATTCCTAACGAGAATTTGCCATCACTCTCCATCCGCTACACTCCTGCTCAGGCAGGCGAAAAGGCAGACGTTTCCGCCAATGACGGTAACCGCTTTACCATTGCTGGAACGTGGACGGCTTCCGGCGGACGCTCGCAATCGCTGGTTTCCGACTTTGCCAACACTTCCGCCCGCTTCAGCACCGAAAGCGCTATTCCTTCGTGGAAAATGGTACTGGCAACGCTTTCCCCAGACCGCGAAAGCTGGGAAAACGTTGTACGCCTCTCCGGTGCTGCGTTTAGCGAAAATGATTCGTTAAATATGCGCTTAGTGAACGACGGTGCGCAGGTTGTGGTTGAGAACTTCAAAACAGCAAAGACCTTCAGTCTCAATTTTTCACGCGGTATCGGTCAAACCTTTGACAACCTCCGCATTGGTGCGGGCGAAACCCAAACCTTTGTCGTAAGTAACTGGGAAGACCTCAGCAAAAGCGGCTTCACGCAGTTGATTGACCGCGACAGCGATGGTAAAATTGATGCTGAAAATATTCTCCGCACCTCCGTAAGCGTTCGCAACGAGGAAGCAAGCGCCTTTGCCGTCAGTGTTTATCCTAATCCGACGGCTTCGTTTGCCAATATCGAATATTCTTTGCCGAAGGCGGATAATGTTCGCATTGAGGTTGTGAATGTGATGGGTATTGCGGTAATGAATCTGCCGGAAGCCGCACAAGGACTGGGTAAACAGCGTGTGAATCTGGATGTGAGCAATCTTCCATCTGGCACGTACTTTGTGCGTGTTCGCGCCGGAAGCAGCATGGTTGTTCGTCCGTTGCAGATTATTCGCTAAACGAATATTTACAAAGCATTTTTTACAACAAAACCCCGCTTGGGAAACAAGTCTCCAAGCGGGGTTTGTGGTATTGCGGGCATTCAAACAGCAAAGAAGTCAATACGCCTTTGATGCGTTTGCCCCAATGCCGACACTTAAACGAGCGAATATACCGCCCAAGCCGGATTTATCCTGTAATCGGTCAGGAAGAGACGCATAATGCCGTTCATAGCCAAGGTCAATTCTGATTGGTATGGAAAACGAGACTATTCTGCCGTCAAAATTGCGATTGAAGAGTGCAATGGAGTACAGCGCACCCACGCCACATTGAAAATTCACACGAACATCATAGACAGCCAAATCGGGTTTGATTCTATACCAACCCATCCCAATTTCTGGGAAAATACGCAAGCTGTGATTGTTGGCATCATTCGCCTCATAAGCAATCACGCCGAACATTATATTGCTTCCGAAACTCGGCTGCAAGCCAAGGTTCTGCGGTTCAGCAAGAATGAGATTATTGTAAAAAGACGTTCCCACAATGATACGCCAATAATACAGCGTACCGCTAAACAATGGCACATTTGGCGGTATTCCCACAAAACCGAACGCCGACGCTTGGGGAAATTCCTCGCGCAAACCGTTACTAAAGAGACTACCACTGAAGGTAAGAAAAATTCCTAACGACTCCGGTAGAACCCTGTTTATTGCTTGCACCTCACGCTCTTCTTGAAGCTGCGCGGCAGTCTGGGGAATTGGCGATTGCGCACGGAGGCTGCTGGCGAAGAGGAGCGTTACGAGGAGGAAGAGGGTTGTTTGTTTGTTCACAACGTTGCTTGAAGAGTTTAACTGTAGGGCTATTTTTGCAATTCTGGAGTTTCAGCATTATACGGATGAGCTAATCTGAGGCTAGGAACATCATAAAACCTACTTCGGTGGCACAGCCTTGCCTGTGTTTGAGTACAATACCCACAATACCGCATCAGCACTTGTACAGATGCAAAAGTCTGTACCACCGAAGATATCAAAACGCCTAATCAATCTATAATTTCTAATAGAAACAGCTACTTGTAATACCACAAATATAACATTCACCCCATTTTATACACTTATCAACAGCTATATAACAAGGAAAATACGCTATCAAGGAAAGTATAACTGCTCCCGCAGGCCCGCCGATAATAAACCCAGCAAACGCACTCCCGCCTTGACATAATACCCAACCCAAGGAGCAGCTGGCTATATGAAGTGCTAATATAGTAGAATTTATAAAATTACAATCTTGTAGACTAGCACCAACTTTATCACCAAACCTATTTTGTAAAGGAAGGATGATCAAAAACTTGTCAATACTGTTATCTTGAACACGCTTCTCAAATTCTAAAATTGATGTCCCGATAGATCCCTGCGCTAGACCATTACAAGTCGTGCAATTAGCAGAGTATTTTTCCTTCAAAATATTCATCATTACCTGTTTATGCTCGCCAAGATTGTTCAATAAATTTAGGACTTACGAAAAAACGATTGACGGATTCGCCAGTTGCTGCCTCATGTAGTCATCCAGCAATCGATGTTTGAGTTCATAGACGGTTTTGCCTGTTGCATATGCGTTTTTTTTCAAACAGTTCCAGACCAACATAGCGCACCCAATATGATTGCGCTGGATACGAGCAAGCCGACATTGACAGCGTTCAATACCCGTGAGTTGCTTGGTTTCGCGGAAAAACTGCTCAATCTTCCAACGGATGCCAACAATTTCTTTGACAGCATCAATCGAATCTTGAGTCGTATCGTTGGTAACGATATAGTCCGTGCGCTCTGAGGAAAGCACCAGCCGAAACAGTTTTACCCGATGACCTTTGGGCATCGTTTTGAGATGAACGCTTTTGCCACACTGTTGTTCTTCCTCGCTCCATGCGAGTTTGGCAACGCCTTTGTGCGCCTGGGCACCATCGGTATCATCGGCAAGGCGGTCGCTTTTGACCGGGCAATAGTAGAGTTTTCCTGCTTTTTCTATCTGTTTGAAGAGTGACGTTACGGCATACCATGAATCCATCAACACCGTCTTGAAGCTGAGGCGTTTGTAGGTGAGGGTATGAGCCAGCATCTCCTCAACATGGTCAATTTTCGTCTTTCCATCGCCGTCGGGGTCGTAGAGACGATAATCAATCACCCAAAACTGATTCGTTTCCGGATTGACATAGACGCACGAAACAACGCCAATGCCGCGAATAATGCTTTTGGTATTGCCGCTCCATTGGCGGCGGACAAGACCAATTTTCTTGGAATAATTCTTGTCCAACACTGTATCATCAAACACAAGACAGCCCAGCGGACTGAGAATGATTTCGCCTTTGACCCGTTGCCACAGGTCGCTTGGTTTGACATCATCCTCTTTGAGGAAATCTCGAATGGTGTCGTGGCTCCATACCTGCCGATGTTCGGCAAAGTACGTCACGGTATGGTTTATCTGCGTCAGCAGGAGATACTGGCAATATTCCTGACGACACATTTTCGGAAGAAGTTTGGGGATACGATTCTCCAATAATTCTGAATATCTTACTCAGCCTGATTACTTCTTATTGACGAAGTAGTTCTCTTTTTCGTAAGTCCTAAAATTCTCAGCTGCTTTCGCTCTTTTTTGTTGAATGTTTACAACATCCTCCTTTGTATATCCCAAAAGAAAATCCGCTTCTTCGTTTTTTCCTTCAAGGAGAGCCTGTTTGAATAGTCGAGCTTTTCGAGGCTCATGCTTCAGCAAATTATACATTCTCGTGGAAAATTCATTGTAACTATCAATAATAATGAGAGAATTAGGATCACTCCAAAACTTTTTGCTCATTGCAATTTCCTCATCAGTCACATTTCCTTTTTTAAGCCTCTGCATAAAAGGGTCAATGCTTGCTATTTGTACAGGAGCATCAGCAGATTTCTTTAAGGCGCTTGTTTGGAATTCTCGTGTTTGAGACCCTCCTGGAACCAAAGACGCTTCATTACACCCCGTCACAGACAGACAAGACCCAATAACGAGGCAGATAAACAACTTGGAAAATATTGATTTCGACATAGAAAAACTCCATTAAAAAATG
>JAAFHM010000415.1 GCA_013298375.1 Ignavibacteria bacterium
ATGGAAGCCGCTCAATAACGGCATTTCCAAGCATACTGACATTACCGCACTATTTATCGCCGAGAATATTACCTTTGCCGCAACAGGAGATTCCATGCTGTACCGCTCGACCAATCACGGGGAAACATGGACGGTTGACAACACCTTTGGAAAAAATCGTATTGATTGCTTTGCCCAGCACAAGAACGTGATTCTTGCCGGAACAAAAGGTGGGTGGATGTATCGTAGCGATAATGGCGCGGCATGGAAAAAACTTGACGACCTGAAATTACCAGAAGATGGCTGGCAATACGTCCTTTCGCTGGCAACCGACAAAGATGGCGTGTTTTATGCCGGAACCGAAGAAGGCGTATTGCGCTCTGCCGACGACGGCAAGACGTGGGAACTCCGCGACAAAGGCTTGACTGAGCCGATTGTAACAGCGCTTGCGGTTGAGGGAACGGATGTTTATGCCGGAACCGATGCGGGAGTTTTTATTTCTGAAGACAAAGCAGCAACGTGGCGTGATGCAAACACAGGCTTGACAGGTGCTGTCGTTACCGATATGCAGGAGCATCGCGGCTTGATTCTCGCTGCAACGGCAGGAAGCGGGGCATATCGCACCTCTGACAACGGCGCAACATGGTTGCCTTCCGACGCAGGCTTGCAAGCCCGATATTTACGGGGTTTTGCCTCGCGTGGTAAGGATTTATATGTTGCCGCCTACGATGAATACGACCCCTCTAATGCCCATATTACCGTTCCGGGCATTTATCGTTCCAACAATAACGGCACTTCGTGGACACCCGTGCTGATTGATACCGTGCGCGACGCTTCCGGCAAAATGATAACATTGCATCCGTTTCATTCCATTGTCGCCACAGGCTTTGGGACACTGATTGCTGGTGGTGACGACGGCATTATTGCCCGTTCCACCAATGGCGGTATTTCGTGGGCAAAAAGCACGATTCTCCGCCTCAGTTCTGGCGTGATTCCATCGGTGACAACACTCATTGTTGGCTTGGACGACGCTCTTTTTGCGGGAACAATAGGCGGTGGCATTTTGCGGTCGGATGACGACGGAAAGTCGTGGCGGCGCGTCTTTGGCGAAGAGCGCGGTATTTCGGAAAAGGCACTGCGTGTGAACCACATTATACGCGAGCAAACGGCAATTTTTGCCGCCACTGACGCAGGGATTTACCGCAGTTTGAGCAATGGATTATCGTGGCTACGATTGAATTTCCCTGATTCATCCGGCACTATCAAGGACACGGTGTTACCGCAATCACTGATTTCTGTTGGTGGTGCGCTCTATGCAGGAACCGACGCGCATGGCGTATGGCGGTCGCTCAATGATGGCTTGTCGTGGGAGCGCGTGAATGAAGGACTGCACGACGATGCCGATGTTACCTCGCTTGCAGCAGCTGGAACAACCGATTTATACCTTGGTGTGCATGGCGGCGTGGTTTACCGTTCCTCACTGCAAAGTTCCGTCAATGCAGCACGCGCATTCTTGGAAATCCCGGAAAACCTCACGGCAAAGCCCGGCGAGGAAGTCGATATACCGATTATTCTCAAAAGCATCCAAGCGCCTCCGGCAAATATTCGCTCCATTAAAGGGCGCTGTATCTTGCGCTTCAACGCCTCAATGCTCGACCCCGGAGCAGCGCTGCGGCAAGAGGCTGTTGTCAATGGCGACCGACTTATTCCGCTCACGTTTGATTTGCGTCCAAACGCCGGAGCGACGCTTGCAACCTTGCGTTTCAAGGCGCGACTGGGCGATGCTATCGCCACGCCGCTTATTCTCACAAGTTTGAGTGCTGACGGGGTGATTTTGATTGCACCGAAGCCCGGAATCCTGACGCTGACAGGGCTTTCATACGCGGGCGGAGCAAGGCTCTTCAGTTCAGAACGCGCACCATTACTGGCGGCAACCGCACCCAATCCCATCGCCGACAATGCGCGTATCGGCTACACCCTCAAAGAAACCGCCGAAATCCATGTTTCGATTGTAAATGTTTTTGGGCAAACGCTTCAAACCTTGACCGCGAAACGCTTATTGCCGGGAGACTACGACATCAATATTTCGACTGAAGGAATCCCACCAGGCGCATATTTTCTCGTTTTACGAACTCCCGATCACCGCATTTCCCAACCAATCCGCATTGTGAGGTAATCCCATGAAAAACCGTTCTTCCTTTCTGCTTGCTTTCGTTGCGGTTTTCACATCCACTTGTTGGGAGATGTTCGCTCAAACACAAGCAACTGTACAGCTTCCCGATAATGATGGCATTCGGTATGGCGCGGCGGCATTATTCAACTACAATATGCACCAAGCCCGTTTTATGCAGCTTCCACGCGGTGTTCGGGAGAATTTGCCCGAGTATCATTTTCAAAGTGGCATTGGTACAGGCTTGGGGGCGGGCGCTTTTATTGAGATCCCAATATTCCGATGGCTTAATCTTGGGCTGCGGGCGAACTACGTGCAGCACAATGGAACGCTCTACTCGCGCTTGGATTCGGAAGACGTTGGAAGGCGCGACGGCACTGGCGATAAAGCAATTTTTCGGCGCTCGTTTTCTGCGAATCTCGCCACCATCGGTTCGGAACTTTTTTTGAATTTTAATCCTGTCGCCGGGTTGAACATTTATCTGGGAGCAAGGGCAGAATGGGCTGTTGCAAAGACGTACCGTCAGGAAGAGGCGTTACTTGCGCCATCAGACGGCGTTTTTCACGACTCTGGCGAGCGCACACGCAATGTTCAAAGCGGTACGATTCCTGACATTCGCAATCTCGGCGTTGCCAATATGAATGTGGAAGTTTTGGGTGGACTCGGTTATGAATTGCCCATCCACCCATCGGGCGCATGGACACTGGAGCCGACGGTTTTTTACGGTTCGCAGCTATACGACATTGTTCAATATTTGGATAAAGATGAGTATTGGCGGATTAACGCGCTGCGAGGCGGCGTGGCGCTGCGGTATTACCCCGCCCGCGAAGCACGGTTTGATGGTCAGTTGTACAAAATCAAGCAACTGAGCGCTATGGAAAAACAACTTTCTGAGGAGCGCAAACGCATTCAAACCGAGTTAAAAGAACTCAGCCAAGCAGGAGTATTGGTGAAAATTGACCTGCCGGATGGCTTACTTGCTGATGGGTCGGCGGTGCAAAACCCAACAATTCGCGTCGAGGAATTTCGCTCAAGGGTCACGATGCCGCTTTTGCCAGTGGTGTTTTTTAATGAAAATTCATCCGTCATTCCGGCGCGGTATCGTCGTATTTCTGCTGCTGACCGCACTAGCTATACAACGAATCGCTTGGCAACCTTGCTTCCGATGGAAGCATATCGCCATATCCTGAACATCATCGGAAAACGCCTTCAGGAGCGCCCCGAAGCGCGATTGACGCTTATTGGCTACAATCTCCCATCCGGTTCGGAAGCAGGCAATAAAAAACTTGCTATGCAACGTGCTGAATCGGTGAGTGATTATTTTCAAGATGTCTGGAAAATTGCGGCAAATCGCTTGACCGTTACGGGGCAAGATATTACGCCATCTGGGGCAGGAAACGAAGCAGAAGCCGATGCCCGGCGAGTGGAAATTAGCGCCAGCGACCCAGCAATTCTAGCGGCACTTGAACTGGAAAGTGTGCATAGAACCGTGTCGCCTCCGGCACTGCGTTTTTCTCTCGATATTAGAACCGGTGCGGGCTTAAAGCAATGGGGATTGGAGGTTTCGCAATTCGAGGGCAATGAAATTAAAACCCTTTTCAACGTGGAAGGAACAAATACCTTTTCCAAAGAGTACATCTGGCGAATAGACGAGCGCCCAACATCTATTCCGGGCGCTTCCGGCGCGATAGATTCTAAGTTGGAAGTCACCGACATTAACAACCGCAATAGCGATGCACCCATCCAGACAACGCCTGTGGAAGTGTTGCTCTTGGCAGATAAAATTGCAAAAAAGAAGGCGGATTCTCGTGTGGACGTTTGGACGATTCTCGCACCTGTCGGCAAAAGCATCATTGAAAGCGAGAATTTCGCAGCACTAAAATCAAGCCTCTCGCCTGATGCAACCATGCTGGTAGAAGGTTGGGCAGAAGGCACAGAAGCACAACCGAATACCGATGCGGCTGATGAGCGGGCAAAACAAGTCGCACAAGCACTGGGCGCATCGGCAAACGTGGTCAGCAGCAAAAAAAATGTGGCATGGATGAAACCGCTCCGCAACGACCCGACTATTCCCGAAGGACGGTGGTATAATCGTGCCGTGCGAGTGGAAGTGCGCTCTGCGGTTCGCTAAATTTGATTGATGCTGTGGTGGCGGAGAAGTACAGACTCCGCCGCCCCGTTGACACTTTTGAGTGTGCAAGAACTTTTGTGTAAATGCTACGAAAAAAGTTTGAGTCTGCCTGGGAAGAGGATTTCGAGTTGATTGAGCGTTGCTGCCCATTCTTTGATGGGCATGGTCCATTTGGCTTCGAGGC
>JAAFHM010000198.1 GCA_013298375.1 Ignavibacteria bacterium
ACTGCGTAAAATTCGCCGTGTGTTGATGCAGCCCATACACGCCTTGAACGCCAAACCTTACATTTGGTGCTTCTTGCGCTTGCATTTTTGCGATAAACAACAACATTGCTACGCACAAAACCGATAGTATTACCCCGTCGGACGGCTTCCTCGCCGTCCGGCGGGTATGCAGATGAATGACCTTCTTTTCACAAGATACAGTTTTCATCGGATCACCATAATCGTAGTGGCTATGCGCTCTGGAATGCCGTTGGCAATTCCAAAACCCTGAGCATTGGTAAATATCGTGGATTGTGGCGAAAGAGCAGTTTTTTTCTGCGGAATGGTTTGGCAAATAAGTGTGTATGCGCCTGTGGTCAATGCTCTGGCATCAAACGTCAAACGATTTTCGCCTTGCGGAAGTTCGCCGTCAACAAGAATCGCCACCACGCGCCCATACATATCGCTCACCATCACCTTCGTAAACGCATCACTGCTCAGATTCAGCGTCATTTCTCCAATTTCTACAATTGGGTTCGGTCGGCTAGAAATAACAAGCGTTGTGCGCCCGCCGATAAGACGTATCGAGCCGGACGTGGAAACATTCGTCAGCATAAACACGCCACTTTCTGCGGTTGCACGTAAGCCGAGATTGGGCGGAACGGTGTTAATATTCTGCAACGCAAGCACTGTCGCGGTGGTGTTGCCTAGCATCGTCCGAAAACGGAAAGCAGCCAGCGTGTCGCCGCGTAATGCCTGTATTGGCAAGGTCAATTCTACAAGGCGGTCGCGGTTGTCAATGGAAAAACGCTGAATACGCGGGTCTTCGGGAAAGAGCAAACGAGCATTGAAGCGGAGTTGCACACGCAAGCTGTCAGGATTCAGCGTGGCAAGATTTTGCGCATTTTTCAAAAGAATCGGTATCGAAACAAGCTGATTTTGTGCCGCAGACACACTTCCAACTGCCAGCACCGCCGAAGCACTTACGGGGCGAAACACAACTTCCGCCGATTCCGTCCAACAGCCACTCCGATTAAAGAGGGCAGCCACATAGCGTCCTGTGTCTAATGGCGTGTAGCTTTGACCAAATCCAACCGTGGTGTAGTCGTAGCGCCCACTTCCGATGCGTCGTCGCCACTCAATGTAGAACGATGTGTCCGGCACCGACGAAGCCGTCAGCAAATTCCCCCGCCTAATCACTGATGGAACTTGGCTTGGCGACGGAATACGTGTCAATCGAAATGGCTGAGAAAGCACCTCGCAGCCATTGCCCGAAGCCCGCACTGAAAATAGTCCCGTCAATGTCAAACACTGCTCGCGCCCCATTCTCACAACGCTTCCCGCCGAGTCCAGCCATTCGTAAGTGTCGTAGCCAGCATCTGCGACCAAATACAAGCAATCTCCGTCGCAGAACGCCCGCGCACCAGCTACATTCAGCGTGGGATTTGTTCGCACTGCAACCGTCGCCGATGACGTAGCCATACAAGCGCCGGAGTTCGTCACCACAACGCGGTACGTCCCTGCGCGGTTCACCGTCACGCTTGATTTCTCGCTCAAAACCGTTCCAGCGCTGTCCGTCCAACGGTAGGTTTCAAAGTCATTTGCTACAAAGAGCGTCGTTCCGTTTGTACCACAGAACAAGAGATTTCCAAAAATATCCACACGCGGAGCAAACGGCATCACTTCTACGGTTGCGCTGGCACGATTGCTCAATCGGCACGCTGTCGCCAGCCCGCTTGCTGTCAAGGTATAAAGCCCAGCACGGTTCAAACGGTTGCGCGGTGTGATGATGAACGTGCGGTCAAACCGTGCCGACAGCACGGGGTCTGGGTTTTCGGAAATAGTGCCAAATTCTTCGGAAGCAACCTCAACAACATCCGAAAAAACATTGCCAAAGCCTGATATAGACATACCTGCTGCCTTGACCGAACCGCACAAAATCGGCTCGGAGAAGGTTACTCGCAAACCACTAGCACCGCAAGCCGTCGTAATTGGCACAGCACGAGTAATACGAAAACTATCGGCGGGCGGAGCAGTAATAATCCCGGCAGCCGTTACGCCAAAATCCAGCGTAAAACCTGAATTTGTGCCGCGTGGAAATGTGCGACGAAGGAAGTGTGATATAACCAGCGCATAGCGCCCACCACGCTGAACGGGAATAAGAGCATTAAACGGAGGTTGCCCGGCACCAGCACCAACGTTGGAGCTTGTTCCCATGCCGTTTGGTCCTGTTGCGCCCATAGCAGGAGAGGTATTACAGCTCAGTATTCGTGCCGTTCCGCCAGCAATGGAAGAACAACCACGCTCAGAAATATCATAGACCGCCCAATCGTAATCATCAGTTGGATCAGTCGGGGTCAGCGTAAAGCCGAAATCGCCTGTTGCTGCCGCTTCCAAGAGATACCAAACTGGCGATTCGACACGCCCAAGGCATGGATACGTCGGCTGTTGCGGCACACGCGGATATCCAGGGCGGACGGTAATACTCGTTCGGCAAATAGGCAATGCTCCCGAACACTCCTGTTCGGGAAACGATTGTGCTTGAACATCGTTCAAGAGCGTATGAACACTCAAAAATAGAGCAAAGCAAAAGAGTTTTTTCATACCACATCGTTAGGATAAAATATTGGCAAAATGACCTCTTTTCGTTACACATTCTTATCGTAACGGCGTTTGAATATCCACCTGTACAAAACGGTTGTAATATCGCCCTTCCGGTAAAGAATTATCATTGATTTTTGTTGCACCAACGCTATTAACAATCATATTCGGATAGCCAATAAGCCCCGCAACCGCATTAGCACGCTGCTGGGCAAGGATTCCATTGGTGAGTTCATTGCCGCGAATATCGGTGTAGCCCGACACGGTGACTTGTGCGCCCGGCTTGAGGGTTTGCTTGATAGCCGCCACAACGCGCTGTACATCAGCGTTGCCGCTAATCGGAGCGTTCGTACCGTAGGCAAACGAAAAGAGCGTGTAGCTATCAATGCGCTTGTCCGGCGCTCGCAGTTTGTCTTTGTCGGCAATCGTCACAAGGCGAACAGGAATCTCCTTGGTAGAGATTTCTGACCGAAGGTTATCAACGTCGGCAGCACGAAGGCTAACCATTATCGGCTCGCCGGATTGCGGCTGATTTTGTGCATTCGCAATATCCCATTCGTAGGAAGCATCGGCGGGATTCGTCGTGCCTTTGGTTTCAAACAGTGTCATTTTTTTTGCAGCACTCGGTATGGTCTGCACTCCATCCAATGCCCATTCTTTCAACGCTGCGGTGGTTTGCAGAGCAAATTGCACACGAATTTTTTGCGGCTGAACGACTCGCATCGTGTAGTCGTAGCGCAATTCCTCCAAAATAGACCGCGTTGCCGACTGTATCTCAACGCGGCGCTGTTCCTCAGCTTCCAGCGTATCATCGCCGTCTGTGCCTGTTGGTGTGCGGGAGATAGCGGTTTGAATTTTAATGCGCTTGTCGTCAATATTCCACGCACGCTTCAAGTACTCTTTCACACTTTCAGCACGAGCAATCGCCAGCGCTTTATCATTTTTTTCCGTCAAACCGTCCGCGTGTCCAACAAGGGTAATATCGGCTTTAGCGTTGATTTGAAGCCGTTTTCCGATAATATTCAACACGTGGTAATAAATTTGCAACACGGTGGATTGGTCAAAACTTTCAAAGCGAAAAGCCGCTTGCTCCCCAGACTTGAGAAGTTCATATCGTGGTGCAATCTGGTTTGACCCTGTACCGAAAAATATGGTATTCAGGACATAACGCGAACGTGAAGCACGAAATTCTTCTATTGCCAACGTGGGATTATTACTCACCGAATCAGTATTGACGGCACTTATCGCCGTGATAGCTGCCGTAACAACGTTCTTCACCGTTGGCTTGGCAACAGTAGTCCGCCGCGCACATTCTTCGCGCTTTTGCCGCCACGCCTCATCCTCACGCGCTTGGAGTGCTGTCAACTCCTCCTGAGCAAGCCGCGTAGCGCGTTCCGGCGAATAGCGCACCGATGCACCGACTCGCGCTGAACTCATTGACCAAGAAGCATTCGCTCCACGCAATTCCCGCACAACATCCCCCAACGCCAGATTAAATGAGACTTCCGGTGCAATCAGAATATTGCCATTTTTCGTGAGCGGCACTTCGTAACTCGCACCAATCCGCACCGACGGCAGTAGTGGTGCGAGATTAGAAATTGCGCCTGAAGAAACATTCTGTGTTCGGCGAAGATTGCTAAAGGTCAGACCGACCGTATCAAGCCGTTCTTGCTGATTGTAAGAACCAGAGAGCATCGTTGTAATGCCGATTCCTGCTTGCACTGTGAGCATATCCGCCGGGCGGAAAAAGAGGTACGGCTCAATCGAAAGCGGCAAAAGCGTTGTGGAAAGTTCATACACAATCGGCACAAGCGTTTGTGCGTTCACAACAGGCAGCGTCTCGCGGCGCGAAAAATTCACCGAAACACTACTCAAGCCAAGCCGAGCGCCCACACCAATTTGCGACCAAAGCGGCATTTCAGCAAATACACTCCCGCCAACACCAAAGCCAGAGGTAAAGCCGTATTCAGGGCAACACGACGGCACATTGGGCAGCCCTGCAAATTTTGCATTCACAAACAACAACGCATATTCGCCGCCAACGCCAAATCGCAACAGCGACGGAGTAATCGTATCCCGCACAACAACTCGCTTGATGGAATCACACGGCGCAGAGTCGGTGACACCTTGAGCCCAAAGCACTGGCGAGAAATGGAGCGCAAACACTGTGAGAAATATACTGAAGAAGGTCGAAAAACTCTTCCCATCCGGCGGCTGAAGAGAGCAAATACGCTGCCGTCGGGCGGGTGCTGCGTATGCAACTTTTACCCTTTGTGAGTATAACACAAACAACGGGAGTAAAAGATTCCTTTTCATCGTACCACCTCCATTCTGCGCTGTTTTGTCTCAAACGGTGTTCTGAGAACAAGGAAATATGAGCCTGTCGGCAAGTCCATCACGGAACATCGTCGTGAATATTCGCCCGGCGGCATCTCTGCCTGAAGGATTTTTTTAACCGTTTGCCCATAAACATTGACAATATCAAGTTCCGTCCATGCCCGTTCTTGTAGTGAAAAGGCGATGGTTGTTTCACTCTGCACGGGATTGGGCGTAAGCGGTTTTATTTCAACGGGAAAAGTCGAAGTCAGGAATAATGAGCCTTGCGGGGCGGTTTGGCAAGTGTTGACGGTGACAGTATCTCGCTCCGCCGCAAGCGCCGCACCACGTGTTTCTCCCCACGTGATGATCTGCCCTGCGTCCAGCGAATCGCCATTGTCGCTCAACCACTGTACATCGGAAACCCTGATAATTGCTGATTCTGTTGAATCTCCCGTCGGTGCGCCCAGCCCACGCAACCCAATCACTGCTTTTCCTGAAAGTTCTGCCAGCACGACGTTTTGCAGAGCGTTTGCGGGGCGTACAACATTCAAGCGAATTTTTCCATCGGGATTCGGCGCAAGTGCCGGATTTTCTACTTGCGCGGTCAGATACTGCACGGCGCGAACGCTATTTGCCCCAGAAGCCGCCGTACCTGCGCTCAGACGCTCCCCAAACGACAAGAGCGACATTGACTCCACATCCAGTGTCAAACGCAACTGACGGAAAAAGCGGTCTGTTGTCGGCGAAGTATTGAATGCCTGCACAAGTTGAACCTGTAACCGAACATCGTCGCCCGGGAAATACACGCTTTTGCGCGGCAAAATCTGCACACGAAGCAGCACTTCGGGACAACCTTGATTGCCAACACTTACCGATGAAGCTGTTGGGCAGCTAACAGCACGGGCGACAAGCTGAAATGGTAACGTCAGCATTTCATTCGTCAACGTGTTCTGCACTTTAAGTTCGGCAAGTGCTGTGTAAGGACGAGAACGCGCCATCGGAGGCTTGAAGGCGGCAGCAATCGTATAGGTTTCTGCTAAAGGTCTCAGCATGGCGGCGGAACCCAAGAGCGCATCATGATTGAGAATGCGAAACGCCCGAAAATCTGCGCCGGGAGAGGTATTTTCTTGCACTATCCCAACATCCACAACACGCCACGCGCCGGAAGAAACCGTAATCGGCTGCCCGCGAGGCGCAGACTCAATCTGCTCAGTCGCCACTGCGCCAAAATCCAACACAGGCGGCAGAGAAATTCGCTGTTCATTGGTGGTCGAAAAATATGCCCAATTCTGCCAAGGACTGCGCACCAACGTATCAGAGCCGCTTACCGCCAAGGAACGGACTGTCCAGTAATAACGGCGATTCTGAAATGCGGGAGCAGGTGTGCTGGTGCTTGTCGTGATAGCAGTGCTGCGAGTGAGAAGCTGCGACGCATTGGCGATTTCATCCATTGCAACTTGGTAATGCGTTGCGAAGGGCGCGGCAATCCATGTTAAGGGAATAGTAACCATTCCGGCAAGATTTTCCGCACGAGGTGAGGTAATAGCGGGCGGCGACAACACTTGCCCTATGCCACTTAACTGGACGGTGTTCGAGGTTGTAAAGGGGTCTTGCGCTTGTGCTGTGAGTCGTGCGCGGCGTGTGCCGTCGGCATCGGGCGCAAAATCCAGAATTATGGGAATGGACGTGGAAGCCCCTGCTTCCAAGCGTGTCGGCGTAAATCTTTCTCGAAACCGAAATGCGCCGCTTGCACCTTGCAAGGTAAGCCCTGAAAGTTCGTCGTCAACATCGCCCGTATTGGTGATTCGGATGGTCTCGGCGGGCAATCGCGCCGTCTGCCCGACAAAAGCGGAGGTTGCAAAAACAACATCCTGCGGAGACAAGGTAAAAACCGCTTGAACGCCTCTACCCCTCACCATTACTTGTCCCGACGCAAGACCGCTCAAATTGATAATTGCCTCGCGCTCACCTCGCGCTCGCGGCGAAAAAACCACTTCCAGCGTTGCACTGCCGCTTGAGCCGGAGCCGGAGGGCGGAATCACGATTTGCTGCGCAGAAACACTAAAATCTGCCGGATTTGCACCCGTGATAATGGTTGTAAGCGTGATTCCGACGGTATTGGGATTTGTCAACGTGATGGAAGTGCGAAGATTCCGACCAACTCTTGTGCTGCCCAAATCAATCACGCCATTTGGCTCAATATTCAATGCCAAACTACGCGGATTTCCTTGTATCGCTAGAGATTGCAGGACGATTCCACCGGAACTATGCGTGATGAATCCGCTTACATTTTGGCTCAAAAGCGGACGAAATCGCACCGAAATTGCTTGTGCCAGTGTACCATTTTGTGGCTGAAACGCTATGCGTCCCGGAAGCCACACCGCACCATCGGACGAAAGCTCAAATCCCTGCGGTGCTTGCAGAATCACGCTATCACGAAGGTTTGCGCCGGAAAGTGTGTAACGCTGAACGGGAGAAATTACAGTTACAAACGTGGAGAACGGCTCAAGACTACCCACGACACTCACGCGAGGGAAGTTTTCAGGAATAGGTACTATGCGAAACGGCGTACTGATGCGGGCTGTGGTGCTGTTCACAATTTCAAGAGTTTTTGTGCCGATGCTGCTCAAAAGTGCAATAGGCAGCGTTACGGCAACCTGTGTAGCGCTTACCGACTGAGGTTGAAGGCGTTGCCCGCTAAAAATCACGCTTGCCGATGTACTAAAATTCAAGCCATTAACCGTAATGCCAACATCACTCAGCCCCACGATTGCTGAATCGGCGGGCTGTAACGACGAAATAATGGGAAATTCTTCCGGCAATGGTAGCGCTAACTCAAAAATTCCATTTCGTGCGCCAATCACAAGTCGGGTGCTATCGGCAAGCAACGCGGTTACGCCGAACAGCCCCGGAATCGTTAATTTACGCCATGTTGCGCCATTATCGGCAGAGCGAAACAGTCCGTTTTCCGATGTTCCGGCATACCAAAGTCCGTTACGCGAAGCAAGCGTGACAACCGCACCAATCCTTGCACTCGGCGCTGGCGCACTCCACGAGCGCCCGCTATCGGACGACCGATACACGCCTTCGTTTGTCCCGACAAGCAGTCGCCCCAGTGCTAATGCGGCTGTCCATGCGGGAATACGCGGAAAAATGGCGGAATCCACGTGCGTCCAAAGCGCACCACCGTCGGAACTGCGCAACAGTCCTTGATTGGTCGCGCACCAGGTCACAATGCCGCTTTGCACAAAAGAATTTATCGCAGTGCCTGAGCCTTCAAGCGGGTTGAGAAAGATTTTCGACCACGCTTGCGCCGAATTGTCGTCAGCACGAAAAATGCTGCCCGATGCCGTACCAACAAGCATTGAAAGCCCATTCGGGAGACCGATGGCAGAAATTTCACTGCCGCCGAGACTTATTGCCGCACGTCGCCAC
>JAAFHM010000208.1 GCA_013298375.1 Ignavibacteria bacterium
TTAAACTCCATCACGTCCTGTGGCGGTTTTTTGCCCGGAATATACAGTCGCAAGGTGCGGAATGACAAGGTTTGATAGGTGTTCAACGCTGGAGCGAGACTCGCCGAAAGAGGGTGCAGTGCGCCACTAACGAGTGTTGAAGCGCTTTGGCGTGTTGGGAAAGCAAGAACCATCGTTGCCATCAAAAGCAGATAGCAAGTGGCTTTGCGAAAGAATGATATGTTTTTCATGGTCGTACAAATGTAATGGTGATCATTTCGTCATCGTTGTCTTCCCACGATGGGTACTGAACGGGATTCTTGCCGTGCGATGCGCGTATTTCGGGTTTGAGAAGTGGCGGTTCGTCCACCGAAATCTCTTCCAAAATACAATCAAAACGCCAACTCGCGCCAAAATCAAACAGATAGCGAATATGCTGTCTCGGATACAGACCAGCCCCGCCAATCAAGATTTCATCAGCGCCATTGTCATAGTCGTATGAACGCGGGTCGCTGATTTGCTGTTTTGAGCGAAAATCTTTACCATCAAGCCCAAAAAGGTACAAATGGTCGTCGTCGAAGTCAAATGCTCTTTGAATTGCATGGTGAAAATCGTCGAATGTATGTTGAGCATCAAGCGCAATACGCCGCCAGACCGATGCGTCAAGGGATACTTTGAACACATACACGCCTGGTCGTAAGTCCGCCTCGGCTGTATCTTCCGGCAAACAGCGCTGCAACTCGCCTTCGGGAAAGAGTACTTGAAATGGCTCGAAAAAGACGGGGCGGGGTTCACTATCATCTTCTTCCTGTTCCCGCCCAACAAAATCAGAATACCACTTCCCAAGAGGGCGGTGTTCAAGAAGAACCGGTAAGAAAGCATTACCAAAAGCAGTAGCAAAGAGGTTTTTACCGACAAACTGTCGCGGAGTGGCGTAGTTTTTTTTGTTGTTGGTATCCTGCTCCACACACCAAAAGCCAAAATAGGAGAGATACAAAACAAAATTTGCATACTTCCAATGAATTTCGGTACGGATTCTAGCACCGGGCTTTGTTTTCACCGCATCATTTGTCAAATGCGGTAGAATAAAAAAGCCACTAAAACTATACCCATCAGCTAAGTCCGCCGACCAGTCTGTTCGGTGCCAGAATGTTTCCAAGAGAACCAAATACTGTTCTGTGGGCGTAAAGGACTGAAACATTGCCAAACGGTCAGCCACAGGCTGAAGAAGAAAATATTTACCTTTCGTTGGCTCTATCTCTAGGCGATACAGACCGCTATTAAGCAAGAGAGCATAAAACAGCATCAGTTGAGGATAAAACTTCATCTGAGAACGCTCAGTCATCCCTTGATGTGGATTGGCGAGCAGAGCGTTAAGAGCGTAAGCGTGTTTCATCTGCATGAGCCGCGTTGTTAAGCTAAATTGCGGTTTGTGCTGGTCAATATACTCAATAAAACACGCAAGATCTTCCAAGAGCGTTGTTGGCTCAGAATATGTAACAGGGGCAAGAGCGGCAGCCATATTCGATGAATGAGAACGATGAAATTTACAGTATTATTTTTTTGTCTTGCGAATGAGTTCCTCTACGTCCATTCCTTGCTGCTTGAGCATTCGGCGAAGCGGCTCATAATCTTCGTTTCGGCAGGGCAGCAAACCTTCAATTCCATACATACCCGACATTGTTTTCCGACCTTCCGGCGTATTGGCAAACTCCATGAGTGCGGACGCAATTTTGTCGCGCATTTCACGGGGAAACCCTTGACGAAACATAATTGGGTCATTGGCGATACGCTCGGTGAATCCAATATTTTTTAATTTGTCCTTTGCGTCGGGATATTGCTTGAGAACGAGAGCTATGGCATCTTGAATCTCACCAGTATTCTTGTCGGGGTCAGAGTAATACGCCGCACCAGCATCAACACGACGCTGATAAATCATCATCACGACATTGTCGTGGCGTTGTGCAAAAACTTCTTGCGCCGGAATAATACCAGCCTGTTGAAGTTGGGCTTTGGGCAAAATATACCCCGATGCTGATGCGGGGTCAACAAAGGCAACCCGCTTTCCTTGTAGCTGTGACAGAGAATCAATACCACTTTCCTTGTGAACAAGAAACTGTCCTCCGTATGTCGTATCACCATTGCGACGAACAATTTTTAGGACTGCTTCTGCACCGTATTTGCTATTTGCCAGAATATAGCTAAAGGTGTTCAAAAAGCCTATATCTGCTTTGTTTGTGCCAAATGCTTCAACAGCAACAATATAGTTCGATGGGGTATAAATTGTGTACGAATAGCCTGTTTTTTCTTTTAGTATCGCAATCAGTTGATTGGTACTGTTGATAACCTTTCCTGCTTCTTGCGAGGGAACAAGCGCAATACGAATCGGGTTTTCCGCCGAACCAAATTCCCCCGTAGAAAAAAACTGCGTGAAGGATAATTTTCCCAAAAGGAGAAGAAGAATCGGAATGTAGATTTTTGCGTATTTCATGAATGTAGTGCAGGGTAATCATCAAGTAACTTGGTCGAAATTATTCGCAATATTGACTTCACAAAATTACACATTTGTTTAATTTAGTACGCATAAAACCCTTTCCCTGCACGTTCTCCTATCCAGCCCGCAGCCGCATATTGCCGCATAAGACGACAAGCCCTGTAGCGCTCTTGTTTGTATTCAGTAAAAAGCGCATCCAAGAGCATAACAACCGTATCTAAGCCGATAGAATCTGCCCATTCGAGCGGTCCTTTGGGGTAGTTTGTCCCAAGCCGCATTGCTTCATCAATCTCTGCCGCACTGGATACACCTTCCATCACAGCAAACGCCCCTTCATTCGCCAGCATAGCGACAATGCGCGGTATGACAAAGCCAACTACGTCCTCAATTCGCTCCAAACGCAGCCCCAAGCCGCGTAAAAACTGCTCTGTCTGGAACAATGCTTCTTTTGACATTGAAAGCGATGACGTAAATTCAACGATTCCCGTAGGCGAAAATATGCCCGGAAGCAGATTCAATCGCGCCGTATTAGCAATGCCAAGCATTGATGCAAGTTGGGTTGCCGTAAAATTTGGCGTAGCAGAAACAAGAGTCAGATTTGGATATGCCATCATTGCCTCCACCAAAAACGTATTCGGCGAAGGCATTGGCAATAAGGCGCAATCAATCACGACGTGCGGCGGCGACGGCGATGAAGCTATATCATCAAGGATATAATCAGCAAAGGGTGCGAGATCTTCATCGAATTCGTCAGCAAAAATGTGAAAAGGAACATTCTTCTCTGCCAAAATTCCTGCTATGGAGGCAGCACTTCGCTCGTCGTTCTCATCGGGCAAAAGGAAAACGACAGGTTGCGAGTCGGTTAGCTTAAAAATTGCCACGTTAGTAGCCTTTCATTGAGGGAATTTATCGGCGTTGAAAAATTTTGGTCATCCGAAGCACCGCATCAAGCAGTCGCTCTCGCATACTAAGTAAGCCCAACGCGGCGAGAATTGCCGCAAAGGTAATAAGCACCAGGACAATAGAGTTGTAGAAAATTGTCGGTATTCTTGTCGTTGAGAAAGGAATACGCTTTTCGGCAAGAAGCATCGGGTAATGGAACAATCCAGCATCGTTCTTGTCCACGAGTGGCTTTCCTGTTGCGCTATCGGTTCGCGCAAGCATAGCGCCGAATTTATCCTGAGCCTCCATGATTTGCCGATGAATTTCTTGGTTGCCATACTTGTCTTGGTATAAGAGCCGATGCTGTTCTACGGCTGAGTCCAGTGCATTTTTATTTTTTTCATAATCATCAATTTTGCGTTGTGCTTCTTCGATAGTTCGGTTGACCTCGGCGAGTTTCGTATGAAGCGCGGGATTATTGACAGCGTTTGAGTCGGAGGCAATAATAGCATCACGCTCTTTTGTTGCAGCATCGCGTACATCGTACACACTTAGAATGCTCTTGGCAACAAGCTGTAACGCATCGTCTTTACCTTGAAAGCTATTGTAGGCATCCTGCATTGTCATCATGCCTTCATACGCCCAGCGTGCAGGAATAATCTGGCAAATCTCCGGTATTTCACGCTCAGGTTTGAATTTCAAATGCGCCATTTCGCTGTAGGGAATGAGCGCTCCACCAAAAATGATTTGTGGAATCAAAATGAGCGGAACAATGTTAAATGCTGCTTTAGAAGACAAATTCGGCAGCGCCGAAACTAGCAAACCAATAGCAACACCAACGACCGACACCAGCGTCAAAAATAGCAAATACGGTAAAAATAATTCTCGTAACTGCAAGACCGGAAAGGCGAAAGCAATAAAGAGCGCATTCTGTAATATCGAAAATACAACCAGCGTGATAAATTTCGACGCATAATAACTGACGTTCCCAATATTCAACATTCGCTCCCGCAACAAAATTGCCGCATCCTTGATAATTTCGTCAATGCTGTTGGTAATTGCCAAGAATGTGGAAATGATAACCGCTAAGAAAATGAAAATAAGAACGTTGTCATTTTGAAAAAAGCTATACTCCACGCCCAAATCGGCTGCATGGCGCAAGATAAAACTCACAGCAAGCGCCAGCACAGGGGCTTCAAGAAAGGTGATAATCAGATTCGAGCGGTCACGGAATTTATTCGTAAAATTGCGCTTGAGTAAGGAGGTAAACTGCGCCCACTTTTCATTCCACGATAGCTGTCTTGGTGGTGGCAAGGAAACGCGCTCACTATCCTCAATCGTCAGCCGATGGACGGAGGTGCGGAAATCCAGAAATTTTTCCTTCCAATACATCGGCGCATACTTCCGTTGCGAAAGTGGAACACCGTCAATATCGCGGAGCGGCTCTTCGAGCGTTTCCAAGAGCAAATCCGGCTCGACATTTTTGCAGACCGGGCATTCGACCATTGCGGCAGCGGCTTCGGGATTAACAGGCGTTGCCGAGACGTGCGATTCTAACGAGTGCGTTTTGAAATATGCCAGCGCCGCCATGTTATCGCCAAAAAATGCCGTTTTGCCGCCTTTATCCAGAAAAAGAATCTTGCTGAAGAGTTTGTAAATCTTTGAACTGGGCTGGTGAATAACGACAAAGACGATTTTGCCTTTGAGCGTCAAACGTTGCAAAAGTTCAATAATTTTCTCCGAATCTTTGGATGACAAGCCCGATGTAGGTTCATCCAGAAAATATACGTCCGCATCGGCAAGAAGTTCCAAACCGATATTGACGCGCTTGCGTTGCCCACCGGAGAGCGTGCGCTGCGTAGGGCTTCCTGCTTTTATGTCACGCTTTTCAACGAGGTCAATATCAATAATCGTCTGCTCGACAAGCGCAGCGACCTCCTCATCCGACATATCAGGATGGCGCAGTTTTGCGTTATAGTAGAGGTTTTCATAAACCGTTAAGTTCTCAAACAACAAGTCATCTTGCGGCACATAGCCCAGATAGTCTTTGAGCGCCTGATAGTCATGGTGCAAATCGTAAGCATTGATTTCGATATTGCCATCGTTTGGCTTATTATAGCCATTGATAATGTTCAGCAGGGTAGATTTCCCACATCCCGAAGGTCCCATCACCGCAACAAGGTCGCCGTAGTCAATTTCAAACGAAACGTCATCCAACGCCAAGGTATTGTCTTGAAAGCAAAAACGAACACTACGGGCAATAAAGTCTCGAAAACGAAATGGCTCTGAGCGCACAACGCCACCAAGAAACGAGCAGTGAAGCACTTGTTTGGCAATAAAAACATGACACTCTGCCGCCACAATCTCTGGCTTTTTCAGCGTCCTACCATTGTAGCCGATACGATGCGGACAGCCCGTCGGGTCAAGCGTATATTCACTCGAACCATCAGCATTTTCCTTGCGGGCGACACTGATTTGCCAGTGCTTAGAAATACCGTCGGGAAAAACAACATCACAACCGACATGATTGCCGATTGTGCAGGTCACATTTTTGGGATTAAACGTAAAAACTTCGCTCTCTAAGCCGTATTGGAAGGCGAGTTTGCGCAAATTTATTGGGCAATTACCAATCAGAATGCTATCATTGAGATTGACATACACTTGGGATTCAACTGCACGACCATTGATAACCAAGGCATTTGCCAGCTTTCCCAGGTCGGAATCAGTCATTCCGAGTGGTGTGAGAATAATAAAGAGTTTGGTAAATTCAATAAGCAGCACATCGTCCATACTCGGCATTTGCGAGAGAACAAACTCCGTCATTTTACGCTCTTGATTGATACGACGGGAGACAAAAAGCGCAAAGCCGAGCAGGGTCTTGGTTTTGAGATGAAAATAATAGCTTAAATCCTCAAAGTTAATAGCATAATTGTCCACCGTAATGGCTTGATTATGCTGAATTTTCGTTGCATTGAGTAGATTACGCGACGTTTTTCCTGCAATCGGCACCCCACCAACTTTAACTTGGTGCTTATCATTTTTTTGGAGAATGATGTAAATGCTGCGAATTTTGAATACTTCCACATCCAAAAGTGGGAAGGGCAGGACAACATCGTATAACTGCGGATCATCGCCGATATGAATGGAAATAATTTCCGACTCTTTCGCAAGTGCCAAAGTTTCGGATGAAGGCAAGTCGTATATGCTTTCCACCTTGCAAATATCGGGGTCGGAAAGCCCAATCATCCGCCCAATACGTCGTGCGGTATCCCGTTCTACATCGTCCATGCTATCGGAAGCGGCAAGTTCATAGACTTTCATCAAAATAAACACGCGGTTTTCGTAGGAGAAGCCCGTACGAATCTGTGCCGCAGCCTGCTCTGCGTCTATATTTTCCGACAAGAAATGTTCAAACTGTTCATAAAGATATTGCGCTACGGGCGCGTGATAAATCGAATCCAAGTAATAGCGCACATAGTCCCGCTCCGCTTGCGAAACATTGCTGTCTGCTTTGGCAAGAAGGCTAAAAAGTTTGACGGTATTGATAAGAAGCGAGTTACCAAGCGTTTCTTTGAGTGCCGCCGATTGGGCGGTATCCTGAACGTAATGTGGTGCAATAGACATAGACAACAGGGGACAGGGCGTTTGAAAAGCTACGAACTTTCAAGTATAAGGCACAAGCAGCACACAAACAAATTTCTTTTTCCGAATGGTGAAAAAATATGGCAAAACACGACAAATGCTTGGTGTTTGGCAGAATGTTTGAGGTCTGTTGCCAGACGCGATTAAAATATTTTTCTAATGTGGTTAAATATATTAAATTTCAGCGTTTAAGAATCCAGCAAAGGCACGGTGACATCAATATAGCAAAATATTGTTACCAGCAATAGTGTAAACAAGCAGCACAATTAATAATTTAGACATTTTTGGACAGAGCTAAGTCTTCAAAAATCAATACTTGTCATAACAGTTTTAGGACTCAACGATGAAATTTTCCATTTTTACGAAACTTCTCTTCGGCTTTGCCTCGGCGCTTGTGCTGACGGCATTGATTGCTGGCATTGCTATTGTACGACTTTCCGGCGTAACGGCAGTTGCTTCCGGCATTATCACGGGACCCCAGGAAATCAAATACTTAGCGCGAAAAGTAGAGTCGCAATTACGCAATGCGATTACCTACGAAAAAGAGTTCATGCTGACGCAAGACCAGAAAAATGCCGAAAAATTTGCCAATTCCGCAAAAGAAGCAAGGGCTTTGGTGGATAAAATCGCAGAGATTTCCCGCGATACCGCCATACAAGCGCCTCTCAAACAGATTGCCGGGCGTGTTGACCAGTATGCAAAAGGCTTTGGTGATATTTTAAGTGAAATTTATTTGAAGTCCGATGGCAACGAGCCTTTTGCTGTCGTCATGCAACGCGACGCAAGTGTTCAAGCTGTTTATATGAAATACACCGATAATGCCCGTGCCGCCGAACAGCTTGCCAATGATATTGTGAAAATAGCCGAAGAAAAATCCGCCATGTCGCTGCAAGACCTCACGGAGGCTGGCGCGCAAGCGCGGACGGCGCTTTTCATCATCACGATTTTGGCGCTGGCAGCCGGAATTATTATTGCCTTTGTGTTAGCACGAATAATTTCCAAACCCATTTCCGCTCTGAACGAAGCAGCAAAACAAGTT
>JAAFHM010000263.1 GCA_013298375.1 Ignavibacteria bacterium
CAACAACAACAGTATCAACTGGAAAATACTTAGCGGAACTATTCTTCAAGCCTTCTTCGGTTAAATGCTCTTCCGTCTCATAGATTTCGTTCCAATCAATTTCACCTGTTTTTATCCAGTTTATGTTACCGCCAAAATATTCAGGAATTAAACGTGAAGGAGTGCCGCCGGAACTCAACTTGAAAATCTTCCCCAACTTCACCCACCGCCAGCTTTCCGGCACATCGTAGGGCGCGTCGTCGGGCGTGGAGGCGGCTTCGGGAGCGGGCTGCGGGTGTGCGGTGCGCCAGTCGGCGGTGAGGTCTCCGGTAAACGCTTTGTGCAGCAGTGCCGCACGGCGCAGCGTGAAACTTTCCCGCGCTTCGGCGATGAGCCGCTTTGCTTCGCGCAGTTTTGTGAGTAGTCCGTCTAAGCGTGTGGCGATGCGCTCTTGCTCGGCGAGGGGTGGGAGGGGGATAAGCAGATTTTGTATCAATGTTGCAGAGATATTCGGCTGCGCTCCGCCGTAAGCAAGTTCTTCAATGGTTTGTTTAACCTGCTGAATGGTAAAATATAGGAATTCCTGTGTGATAAGTTTTTTCGTATTTGGTTGTAGTCTTCCCACACGTTGATTTTGGTAGGCTTTCTCTGTTGACAAAAAAACACCGTATTTGCCCGTTGTTGCACCTGACATGGCAATAAGAATATCACCATAGTTTACCGTAAATGGCTCATACTCTAGCTTTTCTACAACTCTTACTGTGTCAGCAAGATTGACACCTTCAACGCTGATATTTGAAATTCTTATTACAGGTACACCCGATTGAACATATTCGGTGCTTGAAAATGCAAAACCACTGTAAAATGAACTTACCTCGCCCAACTTCACCCACCGCCAGCCATCAGGGAGCGGGTAGGGAGCGGGGTCGAGGGGTTGTGGGGGAGTATTCATTTCGTGTGCGTTTTATTTTCGTTTTATTTTCGTTTTATCTTTTCTGCTACGATTTCAAAAAAAAGCAAGCTGTTGATTTGTAATGCGTTGCTATTTTTATTTTTTCAACCGAGGCGATTTTTATTTTTTTTATGCAAGGGTATATGTTCTGGTTTTCTTTCTGCCTGAGGAACCGAAAATGATTTTTTCTTCCGCTTTTCGTCAAATATTTTCGTGAAAAGCTATCACATAACCATCACATAGGGAAGTAATTGATTTTTCAGGTTTTACAGAAAACGATATTTTTTTGAAGCGGTCTGCCATCACACAGCCATCACATACAGAAGCGATTGAAAAATAAGGATATATGAAAATGATTTACATAATGTAGCCTTTTCTATCACATAGAGCCGTTACGCCCAAATAGGCAGATAGGTTAGCAATTTAAGCGATGTATTTTCTTCATCTGCCACCCGTATCAAACCCGCGTCGAGTGTTGCTTTGATGATACGGGAAGCGGTAGAATAGTTATGGTCTTCGATGTTAAATCGCTTACGGAGTGATTGGTTATTCATTGGTTCGTGCAAGACATAGCGCAAACAACAATGCTGATAGCAAGCACGAATTTTATCTTGCTTATCCATCTCCTGAAGGGGCATTGGAGCAAAAAGCAGGACTTTTGTGTGATACGGGGTAAAGGTAAAACTGGGCGCAGGAAGTTGATAGAACTCAATAGCAGCAATAGTCTTATCAACACCACTTCCTTTTTTCTCACAAATCTCAAATTTTCGCATGAAGTCCGCCAAAATCTCATTTCGTGCCCTATCCTCGTCAATAAAACGATTTGTTTCAATAAGGGGTGTGCCGGGGTTAGAAATCTCAATGCGGTTGGCATAAATCTCCACACGTGGAGCAGAGCCGCTTTCACGGAAATCTTGATGAATATCACCATACGCTTGCCGTGATAATCAAACTCGTGGATTCGCATATCCAAGCGCGGCTGTAATTGCCGAAGAAGCCAGTGTTCAAGCTCTTGTGAGCCTACTTTTTGGTTTTGGAGAGAAAATTCTGTTCCACGAATAGCGTGTGTGCCGTCTTCCACACCAAAAACCAAATATCCATAATCCCGATGCAGCAAAGAAGCAGCATTGGAAAGAGCGGACAAGCATTTACCAAGGTCATGCGGCTCAAGGTAATTGCTTTTGAACTCCAGTGTTTCATGCTCATGGCTACTCTGTACCAATCGTTCCAGAAGTCTGCCTAAATCCTGCTCCGTCATACAACCTCCTCTTGTAAACGTCCGTCCTGCAAATCCCGCACCACCTCGCGCAAGAGCGCGGAAGCCTGTTCCAGCTTGCCAAGAGCCTCCAATGCCGATTCTGCGGGGTCGGGAAGGTCTTCGTAGCTGACAAGCGAATCATCGGCAATCAAGCCCATATCCAGCGAATCGTTTTTGGCGCGAATTTCCTCGCGGGTGAAGACGTTCCAGCGTTCATCGTGCTTTGCGGCTTCGTGGCGGTCTTCGGCGCGGTACGCCAGCGCAAAGGCAGCAAAATGCTCACGGGTAAGCGGTGTTTTTTTGCCGAAGGATGGCATATTCGTGCGAAGGTCGTAGAACCAGACTTCCTTTGTCGCATCGGCATCGTGGCGAGAGCGCGTGAAAAAAAGAACATTGGTTTTCACGCCCTGTGCGTAGAAAATGCCCGTCGGAAGGCGTACAATCGTGTGCAGATTGCATTTTTCCATGAGCGCGGCTCGTACTTTCTGCCCATCGCCGTCTTGGAAGAGAACGTTGTCCGGCAGCACAACCGCAGCACGGGCTTTGCCGTCCGCCCGAAGCGATAAGTACATATGCTGAAGGAAATTAAGCTGTTTGTTGGATGTGGCAAAGGTCAGGTCGTCGCGGGTGGGGCGTTCACCGCCTTTTTTTGTGCCAAAGGGCGGATTGGTCAAAATCACGTCATAACCGCTTCGGAGGCGTTTGCCAGTTTCGGAAAGCGTGTCGCCAAGCGTGACTTCGCCTTGAATATCGTGGAGCATAGCATTCATCAGTGCCAGACGGTGCGTGTCGCGGACAAGTTCGCAGCCGGAAAAGGCTTCTGTGCGCTGAAATTCTGCAACGGTATCTTCCAAAGCAAAGTAATCATCGGTTGTTTTGCGAATGTGGCGGTCTGCCATAATCATAAAACCGAATGTGCCGCAAGCGGGGTCGTTGCAGCGTTCTCCGGCTTTAGGGTCTATCAGTTCCACCATAATTTCCACAAGCGGGCGTGGGGTGAAGTATTGCCCTGCGCCGGACTTTTTCTCATTGGCATTTTTCTCCAACAAGCCTTCGTAGAGATCGCCCAAGCCTTCTGTTTTAGCCGCATACCAGTCGAGTTTGTCAATTTCGGTGATGAGTTTGCGAAGGTTTTGCGGTGCGTCAATGTTGCTGTTTGCTCCGGCATAAATGTCTTTGATGCGTCCTTTTGTTTTTTCACCCAAATCCAAAAGTAAACGCCTGTAAAAACTCTTGAGTTCGATGCCTTCTAATTTTGCGAGTTCATCCCAACGGTACTCGGCGGGAATGGTTGCCTCTACGTCTGTTTCTTTCGCCATTTTGAGAAAGAGCAGATAGGTCAGTTCGGTAACGTATTGATGATAGGTGATACCGTCATCGCGGAGGACGTTGCAGAGATTCCAGAGTTTAGCGACAATTTCTTGAGTGGTCATGGGCAATATGTGGTGATTAGCTGGCTTGTTTGAACATCGTGTCGTGAATACGGTTAATCACGATTTCCAATTCGTTGGTAAAGATACTATTGAGCCTTGTAAAACCGCCTTCTGCTTTGAAGGGTTCGCGGTCGAAGGATTCTCGCGTAAGCGTCAGTTGGGTTTGCATTTGTTGGGCAATGCGGTCGAGCCATTTGAGTTGTACGGCGTTCCATTGTTTCTCCGATTTGATGCGCTGCACCGCCCGTTGCACACGGTCGGCGTAGCTTTGAAGAGGTTCGCCGAGTGCAAGAGTACGAATATACGCAATTATGTCTTCAACAATTTCATCATTCATGCCTTTGCCTGCGTTGCTCTTCGCTTCATTGTTTTTTGCTTCATTCCACGCCGTTTGGATAGCATTTGCCGAAAAGCCTGCATCACCAAGAGCAATGTGAAGCTCACGGAGTGTTTCTCTGGTGAGTTCTGCCGGACGTTGGCAGACAATCGCCAGTGCAGGAACGGCATTGATGTTGTCCGCCAGAAATTTCTTAAAATGCTCAAGGTAATCTTCCGGCTTTTCCCCGTTTTTCTTACCGTATCCTCGCCTGACTTCCAGCACGGAATCTTGATGGTGTGAAATCATCGTCAATGCTGCCGTGGAGAGGCGTTCATCGAAGGAGGTAAGATGCGATGCGACCTTCAGAAGGCGCGTTGCCATTTCTTGCGGAGAGCATTCACGCTCTCCTTTTGTCGTCAGTTCCGTAAAAAATGCTTCCGGCGTTTGCCCGTGTGCTTTTTCAAATGCCTGTTTGCTTTCGGGCGTAAGATTACGTTTGACACGATGAAACTTGGCGGCAATTTCTTCGGCAACGGCTTTTTTGCCGCTCGTGTCATCCTCGGCAATGCGTCCAAGTTCTGCAAGCAATGTGGCAAACGTTTTGGAAGTATTGCTCGTAACAGGCTTCATTGCGCTTACATCTGCCATTGCTTGATAAAGCTGCACGGCATCGAATACCCGAAAGTGCGTTTTGCCAATGTCGGGACAAAGCCGCGTAGCACGTCCCAGCATCTGCTCGTAAAGAATGCGTGATTTGACGCGGCGTAAGAAAACGATGTTGCAAATGGACGGCACATCTACGCCCGTCGAGAGTAAATCAACCGTGGCAACAATAGTCGGATACCGCTCGTTGGTGAAGAGCCGTGTTTCGCCTTGTGGGTCATCCACAGAACCGGTAATTTTTTTGATGGCACGATTATCGGTAGCAATACCCGCCAGCAAAAACTCCTCTTTGAGCAGCTTGACGACAAGATCGGCGTGTGCATCGTTAGCACAGAATATCAGGGTTTTTTGTTTGTCGTCTGGGTCAAAATATTTGACCAGTTCTTTGCACACGGTACGATTAAAGTTTTCGGTGATGACGCGCTTATTGAAGCCATCAATTTCTATGGTTAGCTCATCGGGCAGCGCACCCAACTCGACAACTTCGCCCGTTGTTTGCTGAAATGCCTCGGCATTTTCGCCTCGCTCCCATTTAATGCCTACGCTGTTGAGTTCGGTGAGAATATTGTACGGCGGTTCATGGTCAATAAGCACACCATCAACGACGGCTTGACGATACGAATAGTGAAACACGGGATGACCAAATATCTGTGCCGTATGCAGCGCGGGCGTGGCAGTAAGTCCGATACGCACAGCATCGAAATACTCCAAGACCCGCCGATACTGGCTTGTGTAATCGTCTAAGGTGCGAAAATACGCCTCATCGTCGGCAACTTCTTTATCAAGTGTGTATCCACGGTGCGCCTCATCAACGATGATGCAGTCGTAGGCATCTATCGGGAGCGTTTTCTCTTCCGATTCGGATGAGAATAGCCGCCGCACTAAGCCTTGTACAGTAGCAAAGTGGAGTTTTGTGTCATCGTCGGGAGTTTTCGCCTCAAGATCGGCAACGTGATAAATATTCCCAAAGGTTTGAAAATCCTCCAGACGAACATCGTTAAACCTATCCATTGCTTGTGTACCGAGCAATGACCTATCTACGAGAAAGAGAATACGGCGGAAGCGTTTGGACTTGATAAGACGATAGCATAGCCCGATAGCCAGACGTGTTTTGCCCGTCCCTGTTGCCATTGCAAGCAAGACGGAACGGTGTCCCTGCTCCAGTGTCCGCTCTATTGCTTGAATACCTCGCACCTGATACTCACGCAATCCTAAGCCTTTTTTATCGCTGAGATAATCAAACGGTTCAGCGTGTAAACGTTGGTTTGCTGCTTGTTCATTGTGTTCAAGCATAGCCAACAGCGTTTCCGGCGAATGAAATTCTTGCACAGCGCGTCCATGATTGGTCGGCGAGCGCACATCTCGAAACCAAATGCCGGATTTAATTTCCAGCTGCGGAACGTAATCACGCCCGTTTGCAGCATAGACAAACGGTACGCGGTAGGTGTTCCATGCACCAGAGTATTGAACGTTTTTCAGTATTGTTCCGGCTTGTGCATAGCGCTCTGCCTGTGATACCGTTTCCACTATATTTTTGATACTTTGATTTTAACGAGGCAGTATGCTGCCTTGTTTCGGAGAATTGAAAGTATGTATTTTACAATCAAAACGGTATGATACATCCGCCATGACATCTTTTGTACTTTTTTTTGCCTCTACGATTCCTATCAATCGCAAACCGACGAAGAGAGCATAGTCGGCGTATCCGTCGCCAAAGGGTACTTCGGCAATAGCCATGTTTTTGCCATGTTCGGGGCGTACACCGTTGCTATATAGCAAGTTGAGGGTGTCGGCTTGCCAATCAGCAGCACGAAGCTGTTCATCAATACGCTGTCGGGTTTTCTGTTCGGAATGAGGCATAAAAAATTACATTCTTGATTGGGGAGAGCCGCAAAGGACGGAGAAAACTACGAACTACAATTTTGTACAAATTTCAAAACAATGCAAAGAGTAAAGAAATATGGGTAAAATTCGAGTGCATTGCAAATCACCAAGCACGATTTAATGAGATACAGAACTATGCTCGCTCACTTCCTTGTGAATAATAGGGGCGTAGGCTCAAGCCTTACTTTCGGGGTAGAGAAAAAAACCTGTCAAACAAGATTTGCCGTACTTTTTTGTGCGTTTTATGCATTGTTAAATTATCGTAACTGGTCAGGTAGGCATTTTGCTCTTTTGTTAAAATTTAGGCTGAAACTTACAAATAACTCTAAAAATTGCCTGATTTTTTACGATTCCTATTGCCGTTTTTACA
>JAAFHM010000441.1 GCA_013298375.1 Ignavibacteria bacterium
GCTACCTTCTCGCTACCAAATAGAGCAATCTATTCCAACAGAAACCAACGGTTCGGAGAAAAGAAAAACCCTAGAAAACTTGTGTTATCTAGGGTTTATTTGGTGGACCCAAGCGGGATCGAACCGCTGACCTCTTGAATGCCATTCAAGCGCTCTCCCAAACTGAGCTATGGGCCCTTTTGCGAGGGCAAAAAACAGATTTCAAATTTACGGCTTTTCTGCGGACTTGTCAACTTTTTGTTTGTGCTTGGCTCTCATTTTTTCACCCGCTCTGGGTTGTTTTCGATAAACTCCTTCCATGATGAAGCCTTCTTTCCGCCGCCTTTTCCAGCAAGCGAGGCGATTTGGTACGAATGGCAAATTGCCACTGCCAGCGCGTCGGTGGCATCGTAGAAATCGGGTGTTTCTTCAATATTGAGCAGTGTCCGCACCATATATTGCACCTGCTCTTTACTGGCATTTCCATTGCCCGTCACGGCGCGTTTGATAAATCGTGGGGCATATTCCGATGCCGGAACGTCCAGCATAATTGCCGCCAAGATAGCAGCACTGCGGGCGTGAGCCAATTTGATAATCGAGGAAGCGCTTTTGTGGTAGAAAATTGTCTCAATCGCCAGTTGGTCGGGCAGTGACCGTTCAATCACCTTTTGAAGCCGCGTGTAAATCGTTTTGAGTCGAAGCGGCATATCCTCGTGTTGGCGCTTTGCCTCAATTACGCCGTACTCAATAAGCGTGAGGTTTTTGCCGACTTTCTCGACAACTCCGTAGCCGCAAACAACACTGCCCGGGTCAACGCCTAAAATGCGCATACATACTGGGGTTTAGAGAATATATTTACTCAAATCTTGGTTCTTCGCAATCGACGTGAGGCGCTCTTTCACAAAATCCGGCGTGATAGTCACGGTTTTATCGGTGATATTGTCCGGCGTGTTGTACAGTGTTTCTTCCAAAAGCGTCGTCAGAATAGTGTGCAAGCGGCGTGCGCCGATATTGACTACTTCTTGATTGACATACGCTGCCGTCGAAGCAATCTCCTTAATCGCAGCTTCTTCAAACACCAATTCGACTTCTTCACTCGACATCAAGGCTTGATATTGCTTGATAAGCGCGTTTTCGGGGATAGTCAAAATTTTGAAAAAATCTTCTTCGGTCAAACTATCCAATTCCACACGAATCGGGAAGCGCCCTTGCAACTCGGGAATAAGGTCGGACGGCTTTGCCACGTGGAATGCGCCCGAAGCAATGAACAGCACATGGTCGGTGCGCACCGAGCCATATTTTGTCGAAATGGTCGAACCCTCGACAATCGGCAATAAATCACGCTGTACGCCAGAGCGCGATACGTCGGGTCCGCCAGTGCTACCGCCTGTGGTGGCGACTTTATCAATTTCATCAATAAAGACAATACCCATATTTTCGGCTCGTGCGATTGCCTCTTGCATGGCGGCTTCCATATCAATCAGTTTTTCTGCCTCTTCTTGTTCTAAGAGTTGACGCGCTTCGGCAACGGTTGCTTTCCGTTTGATGGTGCGCTTCGGCATCATATTGTCCAGCATATTGCCTAAATCAATGCCCATATTATCCATGCCGATTGGTCCCAAGACGTGCATTTGCGGGGCGCTGTCGGTCATGTCAATTTCGATGGTGCGGTCTTCGAGTTCGCCATTTTGGAGTTGTTGCAAGAATCTATCCCGTGTCGAGGCGTTTTCAATCACTTCTTCTTCCTCGCCAGTGGCAAAGCCAAAACTTCCCGGACGGCGGACTTGCGGTGGAATCAAAATATCCAAGATCCTCATTTCAACAGCGTTTTTGGCAGCAACGCGCACTTCTTCGCGCTTCTCTGCACGAACCATTGCCACGGCAATTTCGACCAAATCCCGAATCATGGACTCCACATCGCGCCCGACATAGCCGACTTCGGTAAATTTTGTTGCCTCGACTTTGACAAAAGGCGCACCGGAGAGCTTTGCCAAGCGTCGTGCAATCTCGGTTTTTCCCACACCCGTAGGACCAATCATAATAATATTATTCGGCATGATTTCATCGCGCATCACGCCTTGTACATTCTGCCGCCGCCACCTATTGCGAAGCGCTATGGCGACGGATTTTTTTGCTGCGCCCTGACCGATAATGTATTTGTCTAACTCGGTGACAATTTCGTGTGGGGTGAGAGATTGGAGTTTTTGTAAATGCGTTGGAAGCGTCTTGTTTACTTCGGTTGTGGACATAATAGCGAAAGAAAAAATGCGAAAAACGCAGACCAAACCACGCCTTTAGCAATAATGAATGATGCAAATGACAAAATTGCGACGTGAATATAGCAAATTCATACCGTAGATTACGAAGAAAAATTGCGCCGATTGCTGTATATTTGCAGGAATCTTTTCTCCATCAATACCGCACATTCACAATGGTTCAAAACGTACATCGTATTCCCTTGCGTGATTTCTTCCGCAATCCCGATAAATCCGGTTATCAACTTTCACCAAGTGGTACATTTATTTCATGGCTCGCGCCGTTTGAAAACCGCATGAATATTCATGTTCAAGACCGTCGAGACGACCGAACCATGCGTATCACCTCCGAAACCGACCGTGATATTCCGGGGCATTTTTGGAAATCCGACAGTCGTATCGTTTACGTCAAGGATTTTAGCGGCGATGAAAATTTTCATATCGTTTCGGTGAATATCAATGGCGAAGATTTACGTGATTTAACGCCATTTGAGGGCGTAAGAGCGCAGATTATTGACCCGCTCGAAGATTTTGACGATGTAATGCTTATCAGCTTAAACAAGCGGAATCCCGAGTTATTCGATGTGTATCGGTTGAATGTTATTACGGGCGATTTGGCGCTCGTCGCAGAAAATCCGGGCAATATTACGAGTTGGATGACCGACCACACAGGCACTTTGCGATTAGCAATTGCCACCGATGGCGTAAACACGACACTTCTGCACCGACGAAACGAAACAGACGATTTTCAGCCCGTTATCACGACAAATTTCAAAGAAAGCATTGATCCACTATTTTTTACCTTCGACAATAAGCATCTCTATGCCTCATCAAATCTGGGGCGCGATAAAAGTGCGATTGTCGTTTTTGACCTTGAGCGTGGCAAAGAAACCGATATACTTTTCGAGCATGACAACGTGGATGCTTCAACACTGTCGTATTCACGCAAACGCAAGGTTTTAACGGCTATTACCTATACAACATGGAAGCGTGAGCGGGTTTTTCTCGACAAACTTGCCAAAAATCTCTATCAACGCGCTGCGGCGCGGCTCTCCGGCTACGAAGTCGTTATTGCGGACATGAGTCGTGATGAAGAGGTGATGCTCGTGCGGACGTACAGCGACCGCTCGCTGGGTGGGTATTACCTTTTTGATATGAAAAAAGATAAACTCACCAAACTCAGCGACGTAAGCCCATGGCTCAATGAAAAAGACCTTGCCGAAATGAAACCCATAAGCTACCAATCCCGCGACGGACTGACGATTCATGGGTATTTGACGCTGCCAAAACTCGCCCGAAATCAGCCCGCACGCGACCTTCCCGTCGTTATCAATCCACACGGCGGTCCGTGGGTGCGTGATGCTTGGGGCTACAATCCCGAAGTGCAGTTTTTGGCAAATCGCGGATATGCAGTTTTGCAGGTGAATTATCGTGGTTCGACGGGCTACGGACGGGCTTTTTGGGAACGCAGTTTTAAGCAGTGGGGACGCACCATGCAGAACGATATTTCCGACGGTGTCCAATGGCTGATAAGCGAAGGCATTGCCGACCCAAAGCGTGTTGCTATCTACGGCGGCAGCTATGGTGGCTATGCAACGTTGGCGGGACTAGCGTTCACGCCGCATCTCTACGCTTGTGGCGTGGATTATGTCGGCGTGAGCAATTTGTTTAGCTTTATGAATACCATTCCTCCCTATTGGAAGCCCTATTTGGCAATGATGCACGAAATGGTGGGTAATCCCGATACCGACAAAGAGCTATTTCATGCGGCTTCTCCCGTTTTTCATGTGGACAAGATTCAAGCACCGCTTTTTGTGGCACAAGGCGCAAAAGACCCTCGTGTGAACATCGAAGAATCGAATCAAATCGTCGAAGCATTGAAAAAGCGCGGTATTGATGTGCCGTATATGGTCAGAGAAAATGAAGGGCATGGCTTCCGCAACGAGGAAAATCGCTTTGAGTTTTACGAGGCAATGGAAGTATTTTTGGCAAAATATTTGTCAA
>JAAFHM010000348.1 GCA_013298375.1 Ignavibacteria bacterium
TTGTATCTGTTCAACAATGATCTCTCGGCACTGCCCAATTTCGCATCGGCGCTGGCGTTGGCGAATGTTCGTGTTGAAAATAATGCTCTCTTTTTTAGCGATTTGGCGCAGTTTGTCGGCGGGACACGACGTTTAACGGAATTTACTTACTCGCCGCAAGATAGCATCGGCACTGCGCAAACAATAACCTTGACGCAGGGGCAATCCACAACGCTTGCCGCCACGACTAATACCGCCGCCGTTGCTCAATTTCAATGGCTACAAAATGGATCACCTTTGGCTGGCGCAACTTTGCGCACCCTCACCCTCACCGCCCAGACCAACGCGGTGAGCGGTCGTTATGAATGCCGAATGACCAACAGCACACTGCCCCAACTAACCATTCTCAGCCGTTCGGTGAATATTGTCGCAAATATTGTGGTGGTAACGTCCCCCAGCATTAGCGGCTTCAGCCCCGTGAGCGGTGGAGCAGGAACACCCGTTATTATCACTGGACTACGCTTAACTGGTGCGGTCAGTGTGGAGTTTGGCGGCATTGCAGCACAATCATTTGTCGTCAACTCCGATTCCAGCATCACGGCGTTTGTTGGAGCAGGGGGCAATGGTTTAGTAACGGTTCGGACTGCTGGTGGAACGGGTTCTTCGGTGCCGCGCACCTTCATTTTTAGCCCCGCAGTCTCGGCAAGTGGTGTGGGGGCTTATACCTTCAGCACCGCAGAGCGCCCAACACTTCTTGGGTCGGATGGTGCAACGATTCACGGTGTTGGGTCAGCTATTGATGACAATACATTTCCCAATATTTCCATCGGGTTTAATTTTCCATTCAGTGGTGGCTTTTTCAATCAAGTGAATATTAGTGCTAATGGCTGGGTTTCGCTTGGTGGTGTTCCAACAAGCGGTTCGACGATATACTTTGCGCCGCTCAATTCATCGGGTGCGCAGGGCGTTATCAGTGCTTTTGCCAAAGATATTCAGTGCGGCGCTACGGGGCGCTTGTTTTCACGGTTGGTCGGCACTGCTCCTGCGCGGAGTTTTGTCGTTCAATGGCAAAATTTCCGTTTTTACCCGGCAACAGCCTCGCCGAATGCCGATTTTACGGTGCAACTGACATTAAATGAAGATGGGCGCATTGCGATTGAATTTGGCGCGGCAACGATGCCAAGCAATCTGCCTTTGACAACCGTTCAAGTAGGCTTGCGTGGCGCGACAAACCTTGATTTTAATAGTCGCGCCGGAACAAACTGGCGGAGTCTGGTACGCGGTGGCACGGCGACGAGTATGGTGAATATCGGCGCGAGTGCTAATCCTCAAAATCTTGCCTTTACCTTCACGCCTCCGGGCGGTGGAATCGTGCCGCTTGCCGCACCAACCGTGAACGCTCCGACGGCAGGACGCGAGATTGTGATAGACCTTTCGACAACTCTGTCGTGGTCGGCTGTTGCGGGTGCAACGTCGTATCGCGTGGAAGTGTCACGCTCCAATCTTTTTGCGTCGGAGGTAAATTTCTCCAACGTCAATGGTATTTCGATGAGCGCTCCGGCAGCGATGTTTGCTGGTATTAACGCCACCGCGCAGCCGTACTATATGCGTGTTCGGGCGAGTAACGCACAGCAAGAAAGTGCGTGGTCGCCGACGGTCAATGTGACGGGGCGCTTGCAGGGTTCGCTTCTTTCCATTACGCCAAGCACCGTTCAGGCGGGGCAGTCGCTGACGGCAGTTATCACAGGGCGCAATACGAACTTTGTCGGTGTAATTGCTGCAAGGCTTGTTGGCGCTTCGACCATCACGGGAACGATAAGCAGCCGCACGGCAACCACGATGCAGGTTGTTTTTGCGATTCCGCCGACGGCTTTGGCAGGCGCTTATACACTGTTTGTTGATAATGCGCCCAGCACACTGGCATTATCTGCTCCTGTAACGATAACGCAAGCAATGATGCCGCCCAGCGACCCGCCGGTGGTGTCACAATTTAATCCCGCTGTGCATGGTTTTAGTTTCACGAATAGTGGCGGTAATGTTTTTCCAAGTGCGTACTGGAGTGGAATCAACTATACTGCCGCGCCGTACAACACCTATCCGGCTGAGTTCCGCGCAAAAGCTACTTCGCCATCGCTTTTTGCTACGTGGGAAGATTGGGCATTATCCATTGGGCGCGTTATTCCGGTGTATGTGAATAATGGCGGGCAGCAAACGCCGACGTTACAGGCTATCAACGCATGGTCGCCGGGCGGTTGGGGCGGTTCATGTTCGGGATTTGCTATTGCGTCATTGTTCAATTATGCCGGTCCGTACACAGCTGCGGTTGCTTTTAGCTTATCGCCGACAAATAATCTTCGTCGCCTTATCAACAGTCATCAAACGTATCAGGGATTACAGCTTTCCGGCACGTCCGCCGAAACGCCAAATCAGACCGTTCAGCGCATCCGTACTGCTTTTGCGAGCAGTGATCGTCGTCAGCATCCTCGTATTGCTATTCGCAGTCAAGACGGATATGGTCATGCCGTTGTGCCGTACCGCATTGCGACAGGGCGCGACGGAGCGACGAATGACATTCTTGATTCAGTTTATGTTTACGATAATAACTGGTCGCCGCAAAACAATGGCTTGCTGTCGCGGTATATTCTGGTGAATCGCACACGCAATACGTGGCGCTATAATTTTGGTGGTATCAATTCGGGCGCATTAGGTGGTGATGCAAACCTGTGGTCAGGCTCGGCGGGCTTTTTTGTGCGCACCAATCCAGCTACCGAAATGCCGATTAGCTTTTCCGGTCGCCCACTCTTGCAAGGCGATGATGATGCCATAGCGCCTCGCACGGAGGTCTATTTCTCTGCGCCCAAGGGCAATGCTGCACAGCCAGAGGTGAGCCTGAGCAACCGTGCAGGGCAGAGTGTGATAAGTGGCGGCAAAGACCCGTTTGGCAGCGACATTGGCATTGAAGGCGCAGAATTGATTGTGCCAGAGACGGGCAGCCTCACTGACACGCTCCAAGCTGCTATCGGTATTTCCGTGCCGGGTGGCTATAATGATGTCTATACAATGCGCTACAGCCAGCCCGCGAGTTTGGGTCAGCATAGCATCGCGTTCAATAGCGGAGACCGTTTCACAACATTGTTGTCATGGCGGCAAGCACAAGGCGGCAATACGCAGGTTGTAAGCGCTGATGCGGCAAACGATGTTTTGGGTGTGAAAGCCGCTGGCGCGTTACAGCAATTCGCTCTTACTCTTGGAAAATTGGACGTTTCCAAGCGTGAATGGGAGAATTTGGTACGGATTACCGCAGAAACCGTCAGCAATGCAGATTCGCTGGATGTCCGTTTGATAAACGATGGCGGAGAGATAGTGATTAACAACTACAACTCGTCAAAACGCTACTCGCTCTCACTCAGTCGTGGCGATGAGCGCCAATTCCGCGATATTGTGCTGGGCGCAAACGAATCACATATTATCTCGGTAGAAAACTGGGGCGATATTGCCAAAAGTGGCGTAACTATTGGCGTGGATAAGTTCGTGGACGGAAAAATTGATACTGTGATGGTGATGTCGGCAAGTTCGCAAGGCGATGATGCCGACCTTGATGTCATAACTAGTGTCAAAAACAGCGATGCCATTGGGCTGAAGGTCTATCCGAACCCCGCACAGCGCGACGTAACGGTGGAATACGCACTTTCATCGGCAACACGCACCCGCATTGAGATTGTGAATCAACTCGGACAAATCGTCGCTACACTGCACGACGGCGTACAAAGCACGGGTAGGCAAACAATGTCCTTCAGCCTTGAATCTGTGCCGAATGGTGCATACACGGTACGGGTGACTATTGGCGGCGAGCGTTTTGCGCGGGCACTGCGTGTGGTGCGGTAATGTACTGTAAGGTTTTTCCTGTCCTACGGTAGTGAGCGTATCTGCGCTTCTCAGCCGTAGGGCGGGCAGCTCTTGTCCAATTATTATTTTTTCATTATTTTTCTCGGGTTTATCGTGAAAATAACAACGATTCCATACAAAACAGAGGTGGGTAAACGCCCTCGCCCTAAAGCCCGCAAAACGGTATCATTCCTGTTATTCGCATTGGCATATATCGTCAGCGCGTGTTCTACGCCAATTCAGCCCGTAGCGGAAAAGGTCTTAATTCCGTTGCAGGTCGGGGAATTGCGGGTTTATCAGACCGTAGAACCCCGCTTTGCAACTCCAAGCATCATTGATACAACAAGTTTCTATGCCATATACATTGACCGCGACACCACAATTCAAGGCGAACAGTGGTTTATTTCAGCTGGGGGGAGCGTTGAACGAAATCGTAGCGATGGGTATTACTATTGGGATAAAATCACGAATAAAGCCGTTCTCTCCTACAAATTTCCGGCTACCAAGGGCGATATGTACAGTGTGCCAAGAACTCTATCGGGACGGGATACGCTTGTAACAAGGACGGTGACGGAAACGGCACTCTCGGTGGTTGTTCCGACTGGTACGTATTCCTGCTATCAGTACAAAACGCCTTTTATTCCTATTACGACTCGGTCATTTGCCCCAGCGGCGGAGATAAATATTGCACCAGATGTGGGCATTGTCAAGTCTTCGTTCTTTCGTGAAAACGGTTCACTTTTTTGGTGGAATGAACTAATAGCACGGTATCCACCGGGCGAGGGTGCCAAGCGTCGCATCGTTGCACGCTGGACAGGTGCGGCAACAGAAACAATCTTTGGCACGACCGTAACACAGGCGCTTGTGGATGTGACCATTCAAAATGAGCAGAATGGTGCATTGAGCGGCATCGGGACACTTAATCCTTTACCTGGAACAGCCTTTCAGCCCGATGCTGCCCCTGTGACAGGAACATTTGCTTCACCAATGGTAACGATCATGGTTGAAGAGCCGACAAGATTTCGGAATAAAGGAACTATTCGCGGTACTCTCAGTAGCGATATGAGTCGTATCGAAGGAACGATGACCACCAACAATACTCTGAAAGAGTGGAAGATTACCTTGCAGCGCAAACGGTAGTTATGCAAGGTATGAGCGAGCGAGTGGACTATAACAAAACTGCCTTCAATGCAGGTATGTTCATGCTTTGAAGGTTTTTTGATGATTGGAAGCAGTTCAGAGCGCATTAGGATTGATACCAATATCACGAAATTTTGCCGCAAGCACTCTGTACGGGATTCACTTTCGAGGAGTTCTGCTTTGGTCTTTTACTGTATTGCTTCGACTTCAGGAAAGCTCAAATTTGCTTCTGATGGGAGACAGAATATAGATTGCCTACAACAAAAGTGTCCTCGTAGTCAGCAACGACCGATTCAAGATCGTATTTGGTGTTGGCAATCTTTGTACACGACAAAACTCACAGAGCAAGATTTCATCGTAGCTAGAAAGAAGAAAACCGCTCAAAAAGCGGTAGATTGCGGTATTCACTCCTCAATCTGCTCCACTTTTCTTACGGTTTTCAATGA
>JAAFHM010000548.1 GCA_013298375.1 Ignavibacteria bacterium
CGTTTGCCACGCGACCCCGTAACGGGCGATATTCCTAATGCTGAGTCGGAAAAATTGAATAATATTGATGCCATTTTTTCCTTCAAACCCACAGAAAACATCAGTTTGACGCTGAATGGTTTCTACATGGACGGCAACGTTGTGTACTCGTTTGCTCCTGCCACACAAAGTTTTAATCGCGGCAGTGGTTGGACAAATATTGGCGGTTCGCTAGCAGCAAATATTGTTTTGCAAGGTGGTTTGGAGATATGGGCAAATGCGACATTCTATGCGTTAAGCCGCTCAAGCGATGCGTACGGTTTTATGCGAGATTGGAAGGATACAACCACCGCCGATGGTACGCCCGTCGCACCATTTCTGCCGAATCAGCGTTTGCCGATTGACTCCCCGACGCTGCTTGCGAAGGCGGGTATTTCCTACCTTTTCCCTTCGCAAACGTCCATTGCTGCTGAGTTTTATTACAATGGTGCAATCCAAATCCTTACGCCAACAAACAACAACCTGAATGAACTTCCGCCCACGCCGACTCGTGGCGGCACGGCGGGAGTAAACTTTGATGCGCGGAATTTTGTGCAATACCAGATTCCAAGCAGCTTCGCCATGAATTTGACCTTGCGCCAAGATTTAGAACCGCTTGGAATGAAAGGCTTCTTTATTCTCGCAAAGGCGCGTAATCTCTTGGGTACGGACGTGTGGGGCGTGTTGCAAATGGACGCGCAAGGCTCGTGGAATTCCAATACTTACAATCGTCCGAATCAGTTACCCGATTTCGGACGGCAGTTTTATGTACAGATTGGCTATACGATGTAGCCTCACGGTGTAGCCCTGCACAGCGAAATTTCGCTGTATCGTAGGAATTTCCTCGCACAAATTCGTAATTCTTGATTAAATTTGCCGTTGGCTGGTGAACACCGAATCCGTTCGCCCGGTCAACGGCAATTTGTTTGAAAGATGTTCGCATGAGAAAACTTCGCGTTACACGCTCCATTATTCCGAATCTTTTTACGCTGATGAACCTCTTCGGGGGGTTCATGGCGCTGACGCGCATTTCGTCGGGGGATTTTATGGGGGCGGCTGGTTTTATCGTGCTTGCAGGAGTTTTTGATGTGTTGGATGGTGCAGTTGCTCGTTTGACCAAATCCACCAGTGAGTTTGGCGGCGAATTAGATTCGCTGTGCGATGCCGTTTCTTTCGGTGTGGCTCCGGCGTTTCTGCTCTATAAAGTGTATTTTGAGACGCAAGGCGACTTCGGCGTCGTCTTGGCTTCGCTTCCGGCATTAGCAGGAGTGCTGCGTTTGGCACGTTTCAACGTCCAATCCGCCGGAAGCACCGATAAACGCTATTTTCGCGGGATGCCCATTCCGGCTGGAGCGCTGACGATTCTTTCCTACACGCTGTTTTATCATATCGGTTCGCAAAGCTCTATCCTTCCCGATACCTGGAAACCGCTTGCTATCACGCTTGTCACGCTGTGTGTGGCAGGAATTATGGTCAGCACAGTTAAATACGATGCCGTTCCGACACCTTCGGGCAAGGTAATACGGGAGCGCCCCGTGGTAATGAGCTATTTTTTTCTTGGAGTAATTATTGCCATTGCCTCAAAAGGCGCACTGCTCTTTCCATTTATGCTTTCGTATATTCTGATTGGTCTGGTGCGCAGCGCAATCAACTTCTTCCAAACCTACAACGATATTGAAGAAGATACCATTGAGGAAGATGAAGCAGACCCATTTGAGGTCTAGGAAATAAACGCAACCCCCAAGCACTATGACGTTCTCTCACCCGCCCACCATTCGCCCCGCCAAATTTGCTGGTAGTAGTTATCCGGCAAGCGCACAAAAACTGTCAGATTTGCTTAACAGTGTGGTAGATTCTCCACACCACCTGACACTTTCGGGCGAAAGTGTCAGAAAAAATGCACAGGCGATTATCGCACCACACATTGATTTTCGCGTTGGGCTTTCCGCCTACGCTCCAGCGTATTTTGCGCTCTCGGACACTGATGCTGACGTATTTGTAGTGCTGGCAACCTCGCATTATGGCTGGGGAGACCTCTTCATTCCGACGTTTCAGCATTTTTCTACCCCGCACGGCGTGGCAAAAACCGACCACGAACTCCTTCATAAACTCTACGAAAAACTCCCCCACCTCACTCGTGATGATTCTGCGCACAATGAGGAGCATTCTATCGAATTTGAGGTTGTTTTCTTACAGCATTTTTTCGGTCATCGTGCATTTACCGTGTTGCCCATTTTGGTAACATCCTTCTATCCGTTCATTCAAACATACCGAAATCACCAAACAATGCCGACCGAGAGTGCGGATTTTATGCGTTTTTGCGAGACATTGCGTCAAGTATTGGAGGATTCGGGTAAAAAAGTTGCATTCGTGGCAAGTGCGGATATGGCACACATTGGTCGAAAATTTGACGACCCCTTTGATGCCGCTTCAATACTCCCAACCGTCGAAGAAGAGGACAAACACTTGCTTTCTGCGATGGAAAACAGCGATGCAGGAGCATATTTTCGGCGCATTGCAGCGGTGAATGATTCCTATAAAATCTGTGGCTTACCGCCTGTTTACACCATGTTGGAACTTGTCTCACTGACAGAAGGCACAAGTCTTTCATACGAGCAGTGGTACGAGCGACCAACAAAATCAGCCGTAACCTATTCAAGTCTCGCCTATTACGGCGCAAGGCTGTAATTCCTACAAGAAGGTGCAATGGTTGTTTAGCAGAGGAGCGAATGCAGTTCGCGCCTCGCGGTGCGAATTTCATTCGCGCTCCAAATTTCCCGCCTAAGCAGCATCAAAACTCGCCTTGTAATTATTCGACAAGTTGAAAAGAATTATCCGGCGTAGCAAACTGCTTCGCAATATCTTTCAAAATTTCCTGTAAACGCTTGGTAATCGTTGCAGGATATGCCTTTGGGTCTTGTGCAGCTTCTTTCACAGCTTGGGGAACATTCAAAACGCGATATTCCGTGCGCCCCGCATTATTGCGACGTTTGTCAATATACGTCGGTGTATAACCAACGCCGACAATTTTGCTTGCGCCAAATGCTGTTTTTTCAATATCCAGCCACACGACAACCCCCGTTTCACGAGGTTTTGTGCGCTGTCCCGAAATAAAATTTCCCATCGAATAGATTGCCGGGTACATGAGCGTATCAAGCGCTCCTTGCGAAATACGAACAAAGCGTTTATTTTCAACCGTTTGGACGACATGAGGATGCGCACCCAGTAGTGCGTGTGCGCCTGCACGAAACAGCCATTCGGCAAACGTGCGCTGCGCCGCACTCGGCTGTAATTGATATTCTGCGCCCCAATGTAAGGAGGCGAGAATAATATCGGGTCGCTCGGCTGCTGAAAGAGTCTGCAAGCGGCGTATATCCTCACGAATAAGCGATGTGTCTATAATATTGACGGTTGTGCGGTATGCTTGTGGTGCGGCACCGTTATTGA
>JAAFHM010000371.1 GCA_013298375.1 Ignavibacteria bacterium
AAATTGCTGCTTGCGAGTGCGGCTGAGTTTGAGGCGGGTGTTATTGCGGAGAACGACGATACCGTCGCCGTGGGTCTGGGTTTCAATAGATTTAACAGCGCGGAGATTGACGATTGCCGAGCGGTGAATACGGCGAAAATAACGAGGATTTAAGCGCTCTTCAAGGTTACTCATGGTCTCGCGCATGAGGTACGATTTTGTGCTGGTGTGAATCTGCACGTAATAACTTTCTGCTTCAATCCAATCAATATCATCAACCGCCACAACGATAGTACGGTTACGGCTTTGCAGGGTGAGGCGTTCCAAAAATTGCTGTGGGGTGTTTGGTGTGGGTTGTTGAACAAGGTTTTGTACGGCATAGAGAGGGTTTTCCTCCAAAAAACGCATGAGACGGGCTTGTTCGTCTTCATTGAGCGAATGATTGAGCGGAGGACCGCTCGGTTGAAGATTGCTTGGCGGAATATTATTTGAAGACGCTTGCAATTGCGCTCGGAGCGCCTCGCGTTCAGCGAATCGCGTTATCCCTCGCTCCAATGCCTGACGAAATCGTTCATCATCAAAGGGTTTCAAAATATAATCAACCGCGCTTGCTTCAAATGCTCGGAGGGCGTAACGATCGAATGCTGTTACAAAAATTGTTATCGGCGCAAGGGTTTCTGCGTCTTGCGGAGGATTTTGCGCTATCGTGCGCTCCAGTACTTGCAATACGTCAAACCCCGACATTTCCGGCATTTGAATATCCAAAAAGACCATATCGATTTTGCCTTCAAGTAAGATTTGAAGAGCCTCGCGTCCATGTTGTGCTTCTTGAATATCGGTTGTATGAGTGGAGGATTCGAGCAGAAGGCGAATGCTCCTGCGGGCAAGTTCTTCGTCGTCAACAATGAGAATACGCATGGTTTTGTGTCCTTTCATGGAAATTGTTGTCGAACAGGAGTGCGAATGCAGTTCGCGCCTTCTTCTTTTTCGTTTGTTTCTAATTTTTGCGAACTACGTTCGCACTCCAATTCATCAGATTTATCGCTCCAACGGCAGTTCTACTCTCGCCCTAGCGCCATTCGGCAAGCGCGGAGTGAGGGAAAATGCGGCGTTGTCGCCATAAAGAAACTGCAAGCGCGAAACGATATTTCGCAAACCCACACCGGATGCAGTCTGCGTGAGCGGGCTACCGTGCAGCCCCGCACCGTCGTCTTCAACGTCAAGAACAAGTTTTGGCGCGTTACCCGGCTCCACGTGAGCGCTAATCCGCAAGGAAGTCGAGCCGATGCGTCCGCTTAGGCCGTGTTTGATGGCATTTTCGACCAAGGGCTGCATAATGAACGTTGGAACAAGTGCCGATGTTGTCTCTGGCGCAATTTCCCATTCGACGCGGAGATTCTCACCGAAACGAATTTGCTCAATCGCAATATATTTGCGCAAAAACAGCAATTCATCGTCGAGTGGAATGCAGTCGTCGCGGCTGTCGTCGAGAGCAGAGCGCAAAAGATCACTCAGTTGAGCAATGGCGCGTACTGCCTCTTGGGTGCGGACTTCACGGACGAGTGTTGCAACGGAATTGAGTGCGTTAAAGAGAAAATGCGGGTGCATTTGCATTTTGAGGGCAGAAAATTCTGCTTGCAAAAGTTGGTTTTCCAAGTGCGCCGTGCGCATTTCGCGTTCATGCGCCCGGCGCGCGAGTCGGAGCGCTGTTGCCGGAAAAACAATCATTCCATAGACCAGAACATCAAATGCCGCCAAAACAACCTGACTAAATCGGAGCATGGATGCGGGTATAAGCTGTTCGCTATACGCGGCGGCGTAGTGCTGCCACGCAACCATCGCCGAGCCATGGAGAAGGCAGACCACGATACAGGACAGGATATGCACAGGGATACTTTTGCCGAGCCGTGAGCGTTCAAGCGGAAACGTGCGTATGACCGCTAAAATTGCAAAGGTGAGTGGTATCCACAACAGCCACAAAACACTTTGCCGAAGAGCAATAATCGGAAAAGGTGTTGCGGAAGCCGCCGGAAGGTTATCGTACACTTGCTGCACTGAAGCGATTGCCAAAATGCTCCAAAAGCCGATGATCCCTAGCGCGGTGAAGATTCGTTTTTTTACCATGTTTCAACCTTTGTAGTGCATTTTCCCTCGAACATAATCAGCAAAACCGTGAAAGACAAGTTTAAACGGATTGTGTCCTTGAAAGCCGCTTGTGATGCCGTATTGCGGCTTTTCTTCTTCTTCGATATACGTCCCAAAGATTCTGTCCCAGAGCATAAAAACACCACCGTAGTTTTTATCAATGTACTGCTCGTTTGTCGCATGGTGAACGCGATGCGCCGATGGGGTATTGAAAATGCCTTCCAAAAAACCAAGTTTACCAACGACTTCGGTATGGAGAAAAAACTGGTACAACAGCCCCAAACCAATGCTTGCGGCAACAAATTTTGGCGGGAAACCAATGATGATAAGCGGTAGGTAGAAAAATACGCCAAAAATCCCACTAAGCCAGTTCAGGCGGTAGCTCGTCGTCAGGTTCATCCACGGACTGGAATGATGGACAACGTGAAACGTCCAAAAGAAGCGGGTTGTGTGCATGATGCGATGATGCCAGTAGTAAACGCAATCAGTCGCAATAAAACAGCACGCAAAAACCCACGGCATCTCCGGCAACGGAAACAACGCAAGTGAAAACGCCATATTCGACCAATACAGTTGATACCCGAAAAGCGCTACTTTAGAAACCTGAAACCCCAGCAAAATGGCGATGTTGGCAAAGGTTTCTTTGGTATTATAGGCACGTTTGTGTTTGCGCCAACTCCAGAGCATTTCAAGAGCAACACAAAGGCTCAGAACGCCGATGATTCCAAGTGCGACGGAATGAGGCAGGGAGAGCATAGTTTTTCTCCAAAGCGTAAAAAAGGTGAAATATTCGGCAACAAAAGCCACAAGCCTTCTTGCCACCTCAATCTACGGAACAAGCCTTGTGAATGATACAGCATTGCAACGAAGCGGACGGAACGTGCAGCCAAATGGTCTTGCGTGCGATGCCCTTGAACGTATTCAGCAATGTTGATATGGCTGAATGAGAGAAATTTCCGTAATTTGCTGCCGAACACCAGTTACGACTTTTTTTTCATCATTAACCGTATTCCGTATGAAGCTCTTGTTTCGCCTCGTTGTTGTTTCCGTCTTTCTGTTTTCAAGCGCCTTCGTGCAGTTTCTCTCCGCACAGACCGCGCCATTCACCACCGCAACCTTCCGAACCATCCGCGAAGCCCGTCAACAGCCGCTAGGGGCGGTCTTGTACGTGGCAGGCCGCGTCACGGTAGCAAATGAGTTTGGCGGACCGTCGTATATGCAAGACGGCACCGGCGGTATCGCTGTTTTTGGCAATCCCTTCAGTCGAGGCATTGCGCTCGGCGATTCGGTGGAAGTGAGTGGTCCTTACACGGAGTTTCAGGCAACAACAGGCGTTGCAGGAAGCGGTCTTGGGCAAATTTCCAGCACGGCAACCTCGCAACTGAGTTGGCGGATTATTCCGGCAGCCCGCATCATCCCGATTGCTCGTGAAGTTGCTTTAGGAGAATTGGTCGGCGCAAGTGGTGAAGCGCTTGAAGGGCAGTTTGTTCGTGTTTCCGGTGTACGCTTTAGCGATACAACATCGTTTCGCAGCGCTACGAACTATGTGGTCAGTGATGGCTCGACAACCGCGCAGGTGCGCGTGAGTGCCGGAATTAATCTCATCAATCAACGCATTCCGCGCACTGCGCTCTCTATTGTTGGCATATTAGGGCAGTTTCGTGGAACATACCAAATTACGCCACGCTCGGCATCTGATCTTGGTATTGCGCTATCTGTTAATCCGGCGGATACCGTTGCAAAGGCGCGAACACTCGACGTAACCACGTGGAATTTGAAGTGGTTCGGTCGCCCGTTTGATAACGACGGCGTTACGAGGCTTGGTCCTGCGGACTCGCTGCTGCAATTCCGCAACGTCATTCGTACTCTCGACAGTATTGATGCTGATGTTTACGCCCTTCAGGAAGTATCCAATAATGCGCTGTTTTTACGGATACTCGATTCGCTGCCACGCTATGGAGCGGTAATTGCTGGCTTTGCGCCGCCGCAACCGCAATTTGTTCCGCAGCGCACGGCGTATTTATTTAAGCGCTCAGTCATTGATACGGTGCGGTCGGAAATGGTTCTTACGGGGACGCAATTCGCCGCAGGGCGCTTCCCGCTTCGGTTGGAGTTCGATGCAACGGTGCAGGGCGTAAAACGGCGCTTTCACACCTTTGTCATTCACGCTAAAGCTGGCTCAACACAGCGCGATTACGACCTTCGCACCAGCGATGCTCGGCTTCTCTATGATTTTTTGAATAGTAATTATCCGACGCAAAATGTGATTCTTGCGGGAGATTTTAACGACAGCCCGACGGTATCAATTTTCCAAAATCTGCCATCACCATATCTGCCTTTTGTGCAAGATTCCGTGCGCTATACCGTAACTACTACTGTGCTGGCACAGCAAGGTTTGTCCTCGTTTAATAGCGGTGGCATGATTGATAATATCGTCGTGAGCAACGAACTGGCACGAAGCGTCTTGCAGGGCGGGGTGCAGATAGAATCACCGTTTGTCTATATTCCCGGATACGTCAATACGACCACCGACCACTTTCCTGTCACGGCGCGATTATTACTTGACCGCATTACGAGTGTTCAGATACCCACAAATACTCCATCAACACTCAATCTTGCTCCAAATCCGGCAACAGCACTAGCAACAGTGCGCTTTGTGCCGGAAGCAAGCGGTGAAGCACTTTTGACGGTACACGATGTTTTGGGACGGGCAGTGTGGTCGGCAGCAATAGATGTTCGTCGTGGTGAGGAGTTTACACAGACCTTGAGTGTGGAGAGTTTCGCACGAGGGCTGTATGTTTGCCGTGTCCGTGAACAAAACGGAGCTTTGCAAAGCTCCGTGCTAGTGGTACGGTAGTGCATTGTTTCATTGAAAAATACTGCTTCGACAAGCTCAGGGTGAATACCGCATCAAACCTCATGTTGAGCCTGTCGAAGCATCTTTGATAAATAAGCGTCCGCAACCTTACTTTCGCCCGCCCATTCGGCTAAGGAACTCTTGCGCCAGACGTTTTCACGCAAAACAACTACGCCTACTCAACAA
>JAAFHM010000314.1 GCA_013298375.1 Ignavibacteria bacterium
TGAGGAGTTTCAAAATTTTGTAGGGCAGCATTATGGCTTGTCTCATACTCATTATGGGTGGTCGGAAATGATGCTCAGGAAATCGAAGCGAAACGAACAACGCGCATACCACGAATTTCTGCGCCTCTTCGACCTTTTCAGGAGCATGAACAAAGATACAAATGATTTTATGAACAACTGGAAACACCATTTTGGTAATATACCGCTCGTTTCCTTTTGCTTCCGAACCCAGCTTCCAAGCCGTTGGATGAGGATTCACAGCCTTCCCGAAGCACAGCGCACTCCCACAACACCCAGCGAATGGGACACGCTTCTTTTTCGGCAAAATACTGTTTTGAATGCATTGTTTTCGCAAGAAGAGAACACTGAAGCGAGTATTTATCTTGTGTGTGGCGAATATGGCTATACAAACGACAGCACGGACAGATTCGATGAAGCGCAGCATGAAGCGATCGAAAGCTATGATTTTACGCCATTGGAAACCGTTCTTCTTGGTAAGGAATTTCCACAATATTTTTCCGAGGAGCAGATGATGATGGCTAAATTCAGCAAAGTAGTCTGGAAGCCGCATGAATTCGATGCTCTGCTGCAAGCCGCAGCACGTGGAGAGATTCGCCCATTGTTTGTGTCATTCCGAGAAGGACGTATTTGCGGGCTGTACGATGGCGGAATGGATTGTGTTCTAGAAACGGAAGATGAAGCGGAGGAGTATAAAAAGCAGTTTCAATCGTGGTTATCACCGTTTTCAAGCGGGTTGTGAGGCAAAAAACATTATGGATTTTTGCCTTTTTCGCGCTGTGAAAGTGATTTCAAATTGACTGTCATTGAGTCATAATCAGCATGAGAGCCTATCCAATACCAGTAAATACCGCGCTCATCCCATTTTCCCAACGCACGATAATCATTGGTAATACGGACAGACCACGTAAGGCTAAAAATTCGTTTGAATTGTAAACTTGGATGTCCGGGATTAACTTTCCAGAGTTTGTAGGCTTTGAGAGCTTCTTGCTGAATGGTCTTCGGTAAGCCCCGAAATAGCTTTTTGAATTGCTGATTGCGATTAGATTTAATCGGCATCGCCAAAGCCGCCTTTCTCAGTGCGTCCATGCAAAATATCGTCTTCCAAAGCCTGTTCCATCTGGAGAATCAAGTCCTCCGATTCGGGCATGGCAAACAACGTTTCCCAAATTTCATCACCATTCTGCACGGGTGCTTCCGTAGGAATAATGCGGCTTTTGGTCGTTTTTGTGGGCGATAGGTGTGGTTTTGTGAGTGTTGCCATGATGATTTCGAGAGTACAGTAGAAAAGATTTTACTGAAATGATGCGGTAATTTATGAGTTTTTCATGCCTTTTCAAAAGGTAAGTTCAGTACGAAATGAACAATGCAACAACTCTCGAACAAGAGCTTTCCGAACTAGGCTACACGCCACTTTGGATGGAGTATGGCGTACTCACCTCAGAAACACTTGCTTCACAGCATGAACATTGGAAAACAAGCCAAGACATCGGCGGGGCGGAGCATTATCGCTACGCAAGTTTTCGGATTTTTTTGCAGAATAAAACGATACTTACCGATACCGAATGTGAGCAATACGCTCATTTAGCAAGGATTGATGCGGATTCCTTCATGGCTGGCGCGGCAATGGTGGATATTTTGCGAATGCCAAATCTCACAGAAAAGCAGTTTATGTATCTTACGGAAGAATTATCCGACTATGGAACGTGGACAGAAAAAATCATCGCAAAAGAGCGTGAGCAGTTTTTGAAAAATAACCATTTACAGCAATGACCGAATCAGAGCAACAACATTTAGAAACACTCCAACGTGAACTTTCTCGAAAAGTGATTTTGCCAAACCGTGAGGATAGCTTTATTTTTCGCACGGACGACGAACTCATTTTCACGTTGGATGTTCAGTACGTTGGCGAAGAAGGCTTCGTCGCGCTTGATGTGATGAGTTTTGGCGGGGAGCATTTGGGAATATTTGTTTGTCGGCAATCAGCCACATTCCCCTATATCCCGCAGTTTTTCAGCTTTCGAGAAGCACCATTGTTACTCAACTTGATTCGCGGGGTTATGAGCAAACATGGCTTGCAGCCAGCATTATTGCTGATAGATGGGCATGGTTTGGCGCACCCACGAAAATTCGGTATCGCCTCGCACGTTGGCGTGGAAATGAACGTACCGACGATTGGCTGTGCGAAAGAAACACTTTTGCGCTATGAAGGGGAATTGGGTGAGCTGCGCGGAAACACGCTTCCTGTCGTGCTGGACGGGGAAGAAGTTGGGCGCGTACTCAGAACACAAAACAGCAAAAACCCGGTTTTTGTGAGCGTTGGACATTTGGTGGAACTTGGTGCAGCGTGTGAAATTGTGCTGAATTTATCCAGCTCGTATCGTATTTCTGAGCCGCTTCGCCGTGCAGACCAGGCAGCACGGGCGTTTGCGCGGGGTGAGAGTCGGATATTTTGGGGTGAGAAGAGTTTGGCATTACGTGAACTGTCCGCGCAATAAAACTATCGGCATTGCGAGTGAAGCGTGATTATATCACATTTTTAGCGTATTTTGGCAAAGCAATTTTTTCGCATATACAAGCATTGCTCAAGTATTGCGGAGAGATTCTTTACCTCAAAATTTGTGTACAATCAAGTTTTTCAAAAGTATTATGTGTCGTTTTTTGCCTCAATCGTTTATCAGGCTTGAGCGTGTATTTTCCCGAGTTTCCATTGTTTTTTTTCTCGTTATTGTTTATTTACCATTGCGTGGTCAGATAGTTCCAAGAGAAGGACAGGGTACTCTCATAAGCCTCTACCAGCAACTTAGAAGCTATGAGGAGCAAGGAAAATACGATCTCAAGCGTGGGGTCATCTGTGCTGAGATTGCCGATTATTACATCACACAAAACAATAATGCAAGTCGAGATTCAGCTAGAAAATATTCTAATCTCATTTTATCCGTAGCAAATACTATTAATAATGCTTCCCTAGAAGGGCAAGCACGTTTGAATTTCGCAAGGATATTTGCTTCTCAAGACAACTATGCAGAAGCTATTCAGCAAGCACTAAAAGCCGTGGCAATACTCCAGAAAACTAAAGAGACAACTGAAATTCGGAGGAATAACCAGAAAGAGAGTATCGCACTTGCTCTGGGGAGGTTAGGACAGTACTATTACGAAGCCGGGGATATTGAACGAAGTTTGAAGTGTATGATTGAAGCAACGCAATATCTGGAACAAATTCCCAAAATCCCCATTCTTGCTACTTCCTACGGCAATCTTGCTTCCATTCTTTTTGATTTGCGGCGTTTTGAGGAAGCAAAAGCGTATGCTCGCAAGGGAATAGCAGTAGGGAACGAGTTGAAGTATTGGCGTGGATGGATAGAATCCACGCGAAGTTTGACAGATATTTTTGCAAAGCAGCAACAGTTTGATAGTGCGTGGAAATATGCGGATTTGGGCTTACACAAAAGCGAGGAAATGGGGTTTACAGAAGAAAGTATCGATGCTCTTACTCGCATGGCGGATATTCGCATCGAACAAGGGCGATTAGAGGAGGTCTTGAAGATTACTGCTACAATTATTGAGCGAAGCAATAACAAAGATTTGTTGGGGTATCTGTCGGATGGATATTTGCTTTCGGCAAAAGCACATTTTGCCTTGAAGAACTTCAAACAAGCAGAAATACTCGGTGAGAAGGCATTTGCCTTATACCAAAAAGACAATGGAACTCTGAATAATGTCCCCGAAACAACGGCGGATTTTCACAAATTTTTGGCAAGTGTTTACAAGCAAGAAGGCAATTTTGCAAAAGCATATTTTCACTTCGAGCGGCAAGCAACCCTGCGTGATAGCTTGCTGTCGGCAGAAAAGCAAAAACAACTGAACGCATTTATCAGCATCAACGAAATGAAGCGCAAAGAAGCGCAACTCGTCGAACTTGGGCATACCGCAGAAGTTCAGTCTTTGCAACTTCAGCAAAAAAATACAACCTTGATTTCCGTAAGCATTGGTGCGGTCTTAGCGGTACTGCTAGGCGTGTTGTTTTATCGGCAACGGCGCTTGGCATCGGAAAAACACATTGCTGAAACCGAACAGCGTTTGCTCCGAACCCGCCTCAATCCTCATTTGTGGTTCAATGCGTTATCGTCCGTACAAGACCATCTTCTCAGTGGCGCAAATCCTCGCTCGACGGCAACATATCTTTCTAAAATTGCCTCAGTGATGCGGCAATCGCTCGAAAGCAGCTACCAAGACATGATTACTATTGCTGAGGAACTGGAATTTGCGGAAAAATTTTTGAGCATCCAGCAATTACGTCTTCACCAAGCATTTTCCTACGAAGTCCGCGCCAGTCCTGATGTTAATGTTGACGAAGCCTTGATTCCCAGTATGCTTTTGGAGCCATTTCTGGAAAACACGATTGAACATGGTTTTCGAGGAGTGATTGAATCGAAAGAACGGGAAAATCTGCATATTGTTATTCGTATTGAGCTATTGGAGCAAGGCAAGAAGCGCTCTTCGGCTCTATTGGCAGTCTATATCGAAGATAACGGTATCGGATTAAGCGGCAAAGCTGGTTTGTCCGCAAAAGAAGTTACAGAGCCAGTTTCAGAGCCAATAGCGGGCGCTCACCGTTCGCGTGCCGTCGAAATCACGAAAGAGCGCTTACGGTTGCTTGCGCCATCACGCAAAAGCGAGGTCGGTGTGTGGATTCAAGACTGCACCAGTGGCGGGGTTGCGGTGAAAATTGTACTTCCGTTTTTGGAGCATTGAGGCAATTCCCGTTATCGCACATCCAGCACCAATTTCCCAAAATTTTCTCCGCGAAAAAGCATCAAAAGTGCATCGGGAAATGATATTAGATGTAAGTCGTTGATAATTATAGCTTTACATAATATTGATTCTTTTGATTTCTCAGCGTTGCTCAATATTACGCTATCGAATAGAATTACTGCGGGAATGCCGATGCGTCAATGTGCGGAAAGAGTTTGAGTGCGTTTTGGTAATAGATTTTTTTGAGAACATCATCGGGCAAATTCAAACCATACATTTTCCAAAAAGCGTGACGCTTGCGGAAATAATCAAAATACTCATCGTTTGTTTCCAAAACGCGAAAATAGGTGTGATACTCAGTCATCTCCCATGTGTCTTTTCCAAAAAGGATGCGATCTTGGTACTTGACAAAAAACTCACGTGCAAATCTGGGCTGCCGACCAAGTTCCGCAATAATCGCCCCAAATTCCGTCGAAACATTTGGTAAGCTATCAAGCACATCGCCCAATCTCTTCAAATCTCCACCAAGCCATGCAAAATGCGCCGCAATAAATTTGGTACGCGGGTGCTTCCGAAAGAGATTTCGTTGTTCCTGCATAACCTGTTCCCATGGTGGATACACGTCTCCTGGACGGGCTCGATTAGGAAACTGCTTAAGTTCCAACCATCGTTCATTAAAGCGGTCATGCGGTTCAAAAAATGATTTGGGTTCGCCAGTATGAATTAAAACAGGAATCCCCAGCTCGGCACATTTTTGCCAAATGGGATCAAGTCGCGGGTCATCGGTTGGAATGCGTCGATTAGCGGAATCACGAACCGTCAAGCCAAGATTTTTATAGATTTTCAGTCCTCGTGCGCCATTCTGATACCGTTTTGATTTAAGTTTCGATAGCTTGCTTTCTTTTTTGCTTGTTTTGATGCTGTCGAATCCACGGGAAAGCAGTCAAACGCTGTAAGAACTTCGGATTTTCCCAGTATTTCTGCAATATTTCCGTGAGTTTGTCCTCCATTGCTTCAATGCTTTCAAAGACAATGTTTGCTAAGACAACGCGCAATTCCTCGAAAAAACGTTCGGCTGGGTTGAGT
>JAAFHM010000364.1 GCA_013298375.1 Ignavibacteria bacterium
ATATTTGCTAATAAGGTCGCGGCGAAGCGAGGAAACATCGGGGCTTTGGGCAGCGCGGCGCATGATTCGTGCAGGTTCGTCAGCATCGGCAAAAGTGCTTTGTCGGTTGGTATTTTGCTCGCGAGCGCTTAAAACCTCATCGTCGGCAATGGTCGCTTGCGGAGATTTTCCGGGTTCGCTGGCGCTTGGCATATCGACATGATAATCATCGTAATCTTTTGCAGAGAGAATTTCTTCGGTGAACTTTTCAGCCATAGAAGCCGCATCATTACTTGTGTTGTCGGCTTTGTTGGTAAATGCCTGTTCTTCCTGAACAGCATCGGTGATATGGGATTTCGTCGTTGTTTTCAGTTTGGAAAGCCGCGCCTTTTCTGCTTTGAAGCGGGTAATACTTTTTTCAATATTCAAATCCAGCGCCACAAAAATCGTTGCAACAAGACCTATCGTCAAAACAATAAACGCGCCGACTGTACCAATAATTTGCCACAACATTCGTGCGATAAATTGCCCAACTGAGCCGCTCCATTCCGGGCGCATCGGTGGCATCCATGGTACAAGCTGCAAAACACCGGCAAAACTGGCAATCAAGGCAGCACCCACCAAAACAAGTGATGTACCCAATAATAAGCGGTCAGAAATTTTTTCACGCAAAAGCGCCACCGCCCAGACGAGCATCATTGCGGGAAACAGCAAAGCGGCATAGCCAACGGTGTAATTGTAGATTACGTGCGCAACGGTTGCACCGACGTAGCCAAGCCAGTTCTGGACGACATATTCTGCTTGTGCGTCTGCGCCTTGCGGCGTTGCGGCTGGGGACGTGCGCGAGGTTGTTTGCGGCGTGGCAACGGTTTGGGATTGTTCGGAAGAAAGTGAAACGTGAGCATTAGCGCGGTCTGCGGGATTGTACGATACTAATGCCAGCAACAGTACAACACCGCACAGCGCTAAGACCGCAGCACCGATTTCACGGCGATAGGTGCGGCAAAACGCGAGGACGGCGTGAATTTGTTCGCTAGAAAGAGGTGATTTCTGCGGTATTTTTCCGGAGGGCTTTGGCGAAGATGCTTGTTTTGGAGCGCTTTTGCTCGCATCGGTGCTGGACTTTGTCTTCTGCTGTTTCTCCTGCGGTTTTTTTGCGGCTGGAGCGCCCGAATTTGCACCATGTTGTGGCGTGAATCCAAGCGGAAGCCCCGTATTTCCATTGCGGGATACGGTGTTTGTACCAAATGAGTCGCGTGATGTAATGTTCATTGATAGCCTCTGTTATGCTGGAAGTTTGCTCCAAAACCAGATGAAATAAGCATTTGGAAGCAAATTGCTCGAAAAGAAGATACTCCATTGAGTAAGTGAAAAGAGAAGAAGCAAATAGTGTGCCAGTGTTTTTGCCAGCGACGAAACGTGAAAGCCCAAATAACGAGGCAAGAGCCAATGTCAGTAAATGGAAACTTTTGACACGAAATAAGTTTCTATGTGTAACTTTTTCTTGCTTGTGTCGTACAATTATGCTAATTTGGAAACTCAATAAACATTTTTCGTTTCCTGCTGACAAAACAACGCCACTGTGGAAGTAGAAGTAAAATCCAAAATCGTCAACGCCTCACGCGAACTCTTCTTTGAATTTGGACCTTCGCGGGTAAAGATGGAAGAAATCGCTGAAAAATTGGCAATGAGCAAAAAAACGCTCTACAAACACTTTGATAGCAAAGACGACGTTTTGTCGGCAGTGTTGAATGATACGCATTGCCGAATCGAAGACCTTATGCAAGGGTTTAAGCACTCTATGACGGCTTCGACCGATGAAGGATTCTTGCAGAACCTCTCGGATGCGGGCAAGCAAATGGCTGACCACCTCAATACGGTCTGGCAATCGCCCTTTTTGAGGGACATTCAACGCTCATATCCCCAATACTGGCAAGAATTTACTGTCCGCCGTCGCAATTCAATCTTGGGAATGTTTCAGCTCATTTGCGAAGAGGGAAAAAAACGTGGCGTTCTCAGAAGCGAGCTCAATTACGAACTTTTTACGCTCATGTATCTCGCTTGCATCGAAAACATCATGCATCCAACCGTTTTGAATGACCTGCAAATGAGCGGTGGAGCGGTTTTTCAGATGATGATGGCAATTATTTTTGGTGGCGTGATGACCGATAAAGGACGAGCAATAAGCACACAATTCGAGCATTATTGGCTGGCGGGAAGCCAAATGACCACGCTCTATCCCAACGGTTCACGGACACATTCGCCCAATTAAGACTCGATTTTTCCCGTTTCGCCGAATCAAAATTTTTTACGCACGGGATTTCTCCCAAGTTGCATCAACGACGATATTCTTTCCCTTTTTTATTCTTTGTTATGAAAACGATTTTTGCTTCTTTTGCTCTTGCTGCGGCAGCCGTTATATTCCCATTAAACCTAGCTTCGCAGACACCAACAACGCCCGTCAATGCCAATACTCAGTCCGCCGCCAAACTCCGCCTAACACTTGAAGAAGCCGTCAAAATGGGCATGGGATATAGTAAAACGCTTCACTCCTCCCAAATGAAAGTCCAAGTTGCCGAAGCAAAAGTTGGTGAATCCAATGCAGCAATGCTCCCGTCGCTTGGTGTTTCGGCAAGCTATGCGCGATTGAGTGATATTCCTGCTGACCGCCAATTTCGCTTTCAACTTGATGCTTCGTCATTCTTCCGTGGTACGGTCGATCCGATGCTGGCGATGGATCCGGGCGTTCAAAGATCCTTATTGGCTCTTCGCCAATTAACAACACCACCTCCATCTACGGGCGAAACGCCAGCACCTGCGTTTCCGATTGTGCTGGACAATGTTGCTTTCCAAGCAAACGTCACTTATCCCGTTTTCACGGGCTTCCGTCTTGAAGCCGCAAAAGCTGCTGCTGAATATAATGCACAAGCTGCTTCGCAAGACCTTGTGAAAGACCGCATCGAAACAGAGTTTTCGATTAAAAATGCGTATTGGTCGCTCTACAAAGTGCGCCAGCTGCAAAAACTAACCGCAGAGACGATTGAGCAAGTAACAGCGCGGCTTGGCGATGCGCAAAATCTTCTCAAAAATGGGCTTTTGACGACCAACGATGTCTTGCGTTTGCAACTGCAATTATCGAATGCAAAAATTACGAATATTGATGCAAACAACGCCGTCCGCCTCAGTGCTGTTGCGCTCAATAACACACTTGGTTTGCCGCTTGGCACAGAAATCGAACTTGCTTCTGCGATTGACTACAAACCCACGGACGTTCCCGATTATGAAAAAGCGATTCAGCGCTCATTAGATACTCGTGCCGAGGTGAATGGTACGCTCCTCCGTATCAAAGCTGGTGAAGAGGGTGTTAGAGCGGCACGAGGCGGGTATTTGCCAACGGTCGCCATTTCCGGTAGCGCACTTGAAGCGAATCCTAATCAGCGTTTTGTTGGTCGTCCGGCAGAATTTAACTTCTCATGGCAACTCGCTGCACAGCTTTCATGGACGGTCTGGAACTGGAACACCACTGGCTATCAGGTCGCACAGGCAGAAGCACAAGTAGCACAAGCCGAAGACGCGCTTTCAATGCTCAAAGACGGCATCAAACTTGAGGTCACGCAAAATTACCTCACCTTGCAACAAGCCCGCGAAAAGGTTGCCGTGGCGCAACAAGGCGTAGAACAAGCAAACGAAAATTACCGCATTACCAACGAAAAATTCAAAAAAGGTCTCGCGCTTACGTCGGATTTGACCGATGCGGAGACCTTTCAACTGCAAGCAAAGGTCAATTACGTTTCGTCGGTTGTTGACTACGAAATCTCGCAAGCCCGCTTGCTCAAAAGCATTGGCGATATGCCTGCGCTGACAGGAAAATAAAAAAACGTAAACGCATTGTCATCAAGGAAAGCATTATGCAAACCGCATATCCACACATTGTTCGTACCGAAGGCACGTGCGGCGGCAGACCGCGTATAGACGGGTCGCGCATTGAGGTTCGCCATATTGCCGAGCTTTTGCGTCAAGGCTCTGATGTGATAGACATTGCTGCGGCGTATCCGCATATTCAACCTGTCCAAATTTATGCTGCTTTAGCATATTACTTCGATAACAAAACGGAAATTGATGACTTTATCGAAGCAGAGCGCCTTGCGTGGGAAGAAGGCTATGCCGCAGAGCAACAACGCCGTAAACAAGCCATGCAGGAAGCCATATGAGAATGAAGTTACTCATGGATGAACACGTTCAGTATGATGTAACATCCGGCTTACGCTCATTTGGTTTCGATGTCGTAACAGCTCAAGAAGTCGGTCTGACGAGCCGTAATGACGATATTGTCTTGGAATATGCGGCAGAACATTACCGAGCAGTCTTTACCTGTAACAGACGAGATTTTGTCGTGTTACACACACACTATATTCTCACGGGGCGCACGCATAGCGGCATTCTAGTTATGTCGGAGCGCGGTGTACGGGAGACTATCCGACGCATCCGTACCTTTGCGTTCGACCATGAAACGGATGATTTATCAAATCAACTTTGTCATCTATAAACTCTACCATTTCACGTAATCTTCAAGGAAAAATCGCCATGAAAGGCAAAATTATCGGTACCGCCCTCACAGTCGTAGCACTGGGCTTGATTGTCATGACGCTGATGAACAATAAAGCAAAAAGTAATGCAAAAGCGCAACAAAGCGAACTTTCGACCACACTCCCCGTAACGGTTCAGTCTGTCAGTTATTCGCAGTTACAAGAAGACCTGACGCTTGTCGGGACGGTGCTTGCCAACAACGATGTCACGGTGATTTCCGAGACATCGGGGCGCATCAAATCCGTCAACGTCAAAATTGGCGACAACGTAAGCGCAGGAACCGTACTGGTAGCGGTGGACGACGAACTCCGCCAAGCAGGGCTGCTTTCGGCACAAGCAAATTACGACAAATCCAAAGCCGAATTTGACCGTATCGAAGCACTGGTGAAAGAAAATGCCGTTACTGCCGCACAAATGGACGGTGTTCGTTTGGGCTTGAAGTCTGCCGAAGCGCAACTTATCACAGCTCGCCGCCAAGCAAAAGACACTCGCGTAACCTCGCCAATTTCGGGGCAAGTAACAGCGCGTCCGGTGGACTTGGGCGCACAGTTGAATGTTGGCTCGCCAGTGGCGACGATTGTGGATATTTCTAAACTGAAAGTCAAAGTGAATGTTGCTGAAGCAGAAGTTTTCAAAATGAAAAATGGCGATAAAGTAAATATCACAACCGAGGTATATCCAAACACCAT
>JAAFHM010000351.1 GCA_013298375.1 Ignavibacteria bacterium
TCAAACCAGAATAAAACGTTTGCATCTGCTGCTCAACTACCGATGAATATGGTTCAATCATGAGATGTTTTTAGGGTAAAGATACCACTTTCCATAACACGCTTTTATTTAATTCACGTTCCTAATGGCTTTTTCAATACTATTCGGCGGAACAAGAAACTTTTTGAACCCACCAATATTTTCACGATTCAGATGTAATTGCCCTTCGCCAACATTGCCACGATGCTGCCCTTCCGAGAAATGCTTGTTTGTAGCGACTTCCGAAGAAGCCAGCACCCAATACTGAATCACATCGCGCCATACAGCTATCCAAACAAAAACCTCACAACACGCAGGCTTAATTTGCTGAAAATTCATATCAAATTGCTTTTTCGACGCAGAAGCAAGTGCCTTCTGTGGCAAAGGTGCATCACGCTGAAATTCGACTGCACGAGAGGCTTTTACCTCAATGCGAATATCGGGCGGCAGAAAAAAATCGTACTGCCCTGAGTATTCTGCATCAAGTTTTTTACTGGGCTTGAGCAAGGCAGGAACATGGTCTTTCAAATGCCCTTGCGCCCAGACTTCACCGAAGGTTCGAGGTGCAGTAATTTCAAAAAGCGGTAAATATAAATTCCGCTCAATGTAGCTGTTCCGAAGGTCGTAGTATTCTTCAAGCGAGAAAACATCTGCCGCCAAGAGGTGCGAAATAATGTACTCGTATTCACTGAACGGATAGACCGAAACCAACGATTCTAAGCCATCGTGGAAGGCTTCGGCGTTATCCAAACGCTTGATAAGTTCGTGCAGTTGCTGTTCTAATTCTTCCATAAACTTTTTTTGCCTCGTTTTAGCTTAAAATAATGCCTCTTGAGCAATTTCAGGCTCTGGGGTAAAATTCACAAGGTCTTGCAGGGTGCTATCGCTCAGAATCTCGCGTTCAAACGGATTTCCATTTTGCCAGCCTGCTTTTCCTGTGGCACGATACCGTTCCAAACGTCGTATGGTAATTTCGCAAAATATCGGGTCAATATCCATCGTAAAACACCGCCGACCAAGCATCTCTGCGGCTATCAGCGTTGTGCCAGAATGGGCAAAATAATCCAGCACGGCATCACCCCGCGAGGAACTTGCACGAATGATACGTTCAATGCTCTTGAGCGGCTTTTGAGCGTAACAGCCATTGACGTTTTCTTCCATACGATAAAATACTTGCTGCACATCCACCCAAACATTGCCAGCACGTATGTTTTCGGATTTACTTCGCTCCATATTTTCAGTTTTTTCGCCACCAACTTCTTTGTAATACCCGCGCAGAATCTTGGGAATATCGGTGTACTCTGCTTCAATGTTGAATATCGGATTACCTTTGATGTAATACAAAAGTTCTTGCCTGACTGCCATCCAATTTTTCTGCGTACCATACCCGCGCTGGTTTCGCATGGTGAGCAAACTCCGAGACGCAAAGCCGCTTTCACGCATCATTAACATCACATCAGGCAAAGGCTGGTAATGATTGTTTTGGTCTGCGCCGAGCCAAAGATAGAGCGCGGCATTGCTGGAAAGCGCATTGTTGCTGTTTTCCACCCATGCCTTGCACCATTGTACAAACTCTTCCACTGAGCGTTCTTCAAATGCAACCAAGTTATACGGCGGGTCATGCACGGCAAGCGTAGATTCTATGCTGTTTGATAGCAGTGTAGTATGCTCCGCATTTGCCGCATCCAAGCACCCGACGCGATGAACGCCATCTGTCCAGACTTCGCCAAGATTCAGTCGGCAGTAGGGCATGAGGCGGTCTCGAAGGTCGGACGGCTCGTCGAGGCGTGGGAGGGGGAGATTTTTCACACCGCCTCCATCTTCTTCACCGCACCATTCCAAAGATTCAACTTATTCTTCCGCGCCGCCGCTATCGGCAACAAATTTTTCTCCGACTGCCGCGAGGCATAATCCGTGCGGATTTTCTCATATTCCGCCTTCACGTCAGCGTTGAATTTCTCTTTGGTTTCAGGATTGATGAGGCTTCCGGCAACAGGCACAGCGCGGCTTGCGTCTGTCATAGAAGCTCTCGTATCGTGTATGGTATTAGCAAAGGATTTCATAAAATTTACGCGCTTTCTTCTTGGTGGTCGCTATCATCCGCAATTTCCTCAAGGTCAAGCCCAAATTTTGTTGGAGTAATAAGCTCGGCAGCACTACCGAGAACACTTTGTTCAATGGACTGACGACTATTTGTTATAGAGGAATATGCTTGGTTTAGGTTTTCAAAAAAAGTATTGACTGCATTATGATACATCTGAACGATACCACGTTGTTCCTCAATTGATGGAATGAGAAGTATCATATTTTCAACATCTTCATCGGAAATAACTGGATATGCCGTTTCAGTTATCATAGATTGAAACTGAAGCCGCCCTAATGATGTTCGTAAAAAAATGGACAAATAAAAGGGGTCAACCTCCTCCCAATTATGGACCGTCAATGATGTAAAGAATACGGTGCAGATTTCGTTGTGAAATTCTTGCGGAACAGTAATGACCGCTCCTCGCGTTGGTCGGCGCGTCGAAATGAGAATATCGCCATAATGCATTATTCTACGGGCATTATTTGGTGCTGTTGCGCCTGTGAATGTACGATAGGATTTAATGCGCCCCAAATAGACATCAATATCGCTGATTTGAATATATTTGAAACGAGTATCTATTGTCTCTTTTTTTTTGCGCTCTTGGCGGTGTACTGTCGCAATATCACCAATTTTTTTTGCTGGATAACCGCTTGCTTCCACCAATGTACGAATATCCAAATTATTATTTTCGACACGAAATTTTTTGCTCAATTCGGATTTTTTAAGGACAAATTTTTTCTTTACTGTTATCATACGACCTCCCACTGAAGAGATGTTTTCATAAAATCAACACAATCCTGAATTTCGCTATCTGCTCGTTCTCGACCAGTAGCGTCATAACCAATATTCTCAATAAGATAAAACGCAATATCATAGTTTCGTTGTTTGTCCATGGGAGTACGCATTTTTTGGAAAAGGCATAAACTTGTCTTTGTTGCTGTACCAAATGGGGCAAACGTTTCTGTCGGCAAACTTATCACACCCTTGAGCATCATTGTCTCTAAGAGCCAATCACGAACAAATTGAACATTAGCATTACCTAAATTACCGTCTGGCAGAATAATAGCGAGCTTGCCACCAGGTTTCAAAAATTGATAACAGCGTTCTATTGCCAATACTTCCAATGGAAGCGAACGTTTTTTTTTGCCTAATTCAAACCTACCCAACATCTTTCGCGCCTCTTCTCGCATGAGAGAGCCGAAGGGTGGGTTTGTCATAATACTATCAAAAATAGCAGGATCGGTATTGGCATCATCGGTAATGCCTAGAATATCGGGATAGTTATCAAACGTCAGGAGGGCATCGGTGTTACGAATATTTGAGTGTCCATCTTCGTGCATAAGCATATCGGTCATGGCAATACGCACCATACGGGATGATTTTTCGATACCATGAAGATGAAACATTTTGAATTGATGCATGATATACTCGTCAATATCAGGGTACTCGCGTTGGATATATTCTAACGATTTTGACAAAAAATGTCCACTCCCACAGAACGGGTCAAGAATAAGATCTTTGGGCGAAGGTTGCATAATTTCAACAGCGATATGGACAACTTCATCGGGAGTAAAAAATTGCCCCATCCCTGCACGAATAGCGCGACCCAAAACCTTCTGAAAGGTCGCACTTTTAATATCAACACCTGAATCAATAATCGAATATTCCTGCAAAATCTCAACGACTCTGGCAAGGGCAATATCGCTTAGCCCAATAGCTTCTCGGAACACACCGCGTGAGCGATCATAGCCCGGTATGCGTTGTGCATAGACCCGCATATCATACTCACAGGCTTCCTTGTACAAATCCCGTATTTCAGAGGCAACTTCCGATGCGTTTCCTTTGCCAAATGCTTGAAAACGAAACTCGTATAGGTCTTGTTCTTTCGCTATGCTTGCTAAACGCTCATCATAGATTTTTGCATAGATGATTTTGCAAAGTTCATCTAGCGCATTATCGTCATGCAGCCCGTCAATATCGCGCATGGTTGAGTGTGCCTCAAAAAGCAGATTGCCATTCCTTCTTGGAAGTGGTTTGAGGCCGACCTTTCCCTTTGTTGCCCGCACAATCTCAATATCTCTAACCAATTTAGCTCGCCCCCTATCTGCTCCACCATAGTCGGGAATATCTGCGATGTATTCAAAATCATTAGGATTGACCTTCTTCCGAATAAATTTTGTTGTCAATCCATTTGTCAGTAAACCGAGTGTTGCCGTGTGTGTGGCAGATAAATATGTTTCAAGTTGTCGCTCTGCCTTCTCAAACTCACTGCCTGTAACCGATGCGCTCTTGGTCTCAACATAAATATACGTTCTACCTCTATCATTTTTTATCGAAATATCACTCTCTTTTTCAGATGAAGCTACTTGAACAATTTCTTCAACGACAATACGCTCACCAAGCCAGCTTGCAGGATAGCGATAGGTCTCAATAAGCTCTTGAAGAATCCATTGCCGAACATATTCCTCAATCTGGTATTCAGTTTTTGTTGGGTCAGAAAGTGCTTTTACTTGAGCCGTAGCAATATCGCCATTTGATATGAGTAGCCAATTTGTAGGAGGAATCGTATAGAAAGGTCGTAGTTTCATAACGCCACCTGCTGTTTTGAAATACCATTCGTCCAAAGATTCAGCTTATTCTTTCTTGCCGCCGCTATCGGCAACAAATTTTTCTCCGATTGGCGGCTGGCATAATCCGTGCGAATTTTCTCATATTCCGCTTTCACATCAGCGTTGAATTTCTCTTTGGTTTCAGGATTGATAAGGCTTCCGGCAACAGGCACAGCGCGGCTTGCGTCCAAGACGTGAACCACTGTTCCCGCATAATTTTGCGCAATTTTCACCGCCGTATGCGTCCGCGAGGTCGTTGCACCGCCGATAAGAAGCGGCTGCTTCATCCCGCGACGTTGCATCTCTTTGGCGACGTGAACCATTTCGTCCAAACTCGGTGTAATCAAGCCTGAAAGCCCGATAATATCGACGTTTTCTTTCACCGCCGCGTCCAAAATTTTATCCGCCGCTACCATCACGCCTAAGTCTATCACCTCGTAATTGTTGCAGCCAAGCACCACGCCGACGATATTTTTGCCAATATCGTGAACGTCGCCTTTGACCGTTGCCATCAGGATTTTGCCGTTGTTTTTCGCCGTGTCGCCACTTTTGAGTTTTTCTGCTTCCATGAATGGCATCAAATACGCAACGGCTTTTTTCATCACGCGGGCAGATTTCACCACCTGCGGAAGGAACATTTTCCCTTCGCCAAAAAGGTCGCCCACAACGTTCATGCCGTCCATAAGCGGACCTTCAATAAC
>JAAFHM010000077.1 GCA_013298375.1 Ignavibacteria bacterium
AAACCGCCGGACGGCGAAGAAGCCGCCCGACGGGGTAATACCTGAAGCCGTCACTGCCGCTAATAATGACAAGGGCAATCAAACCCTTACTGCGACGCACCAACACGCTCCGCAATCCGCACCACACCTGCGCCATTGTAGGAATGGTACTCACCATTGTACATCGCATCGGCGCTCACCGGACCCAAGCGGAATGTGCCTTTCGAGACCGCCCGTGCAAGGTAGTAATACTGCCGCACGGTGCCTTCGGCTTTGGTGAAAAAGTTAATGCGGTCGTCCCTGATGTCCAGATGGTCGGGTTCGTGATTGTCCTTTATCCATGCCAGTTCTGCCACTGCGCCCACGCGAGGATTCTCGATTTCAAGACCTGCCGGGAGCATATCGGTTATCACTACGTTGTCAACGCTGGCTTTGTTTGTGCTTGCCAGCGAAATTTTTACCACGACCAAATCGTTTTGCATGATAGACTCCGGGTTCAAGGGCTGCCCCGTGCGCGTCAAGAAGGTGCGGCGCACCTGCAAAAAGCTGTCTTCTTGCGGGAACGAACCATCAGCGCTCAAGCCTTCGGTGTCCCAGAAATAATAGAGCGTTCCTGTGCCGCTAGAGGCGACCGATACTTGCTTTCCGGCGATATTTTGTGTCAATACCACATCTCCGCCAGCAAAATCCGCAATCTTCTGCCCGCCGCTTGAAATCACGGCTTTTACGTCACTGGCGGCAGCGCGTTTGGCAATTTTGCCGAGTGCTACAAGCGCCATTCCATTTTCTTGCGTACTCAAGTAACGCGAGGTTTTAAGCTGTTCTGACAGGTGTTTGGTCATAATGCCAATTTGCGGATTTTCCGGCTCAACATCCATGAGTGCGCTGAGAGAAATGGCTTCGTCGCGGACGTAGGAGGTGAAACTACCGCTAAAGCTATTGACCGCTTTTTCTCCGTCAAATGCTTTCGGAAGAAGGCTACGGTAACTGGCTTTGTCGCCCGCTAGGAAATATGCGGTTGCTAGCAAATACCGCGAATCCAGTGCCAGCGAATCACGATTTGCTTTGTAGAAATTCATCGTTGCAAAATCAGGTTTATTTGCCAGTGCCAAGACGTAGAGCGAGTAAAAAAGCGTCTTTGCGGGAATAGTCCGCGCTTTGTACTGCCCAGTGCGGTCGAAGTACCCGTAATTTTCATAATTTCGCTCTTTCACTTTTTTCGACAAATAGCCCTGCAAGCGACTTAAAAACTGGTCTCCTACGTCATATCCCGCTTTTTGCGCCTCAGCGAGGAAATGCGCACCGTACGCCGTGCCGAACCAGCTTTCTTCCGTGCCGCCCTGCCAATAGCTTAGAGAGCCGTTGTAGAGCTGCATGGAGGTTAATTTGCGAATAGCTTCTTGGATGTTTGCCGTCGCTTGAGCGTTGCCGCCATTTTGCGTAAGGCTCTGGTTCAGCGATTTTGCTAAATCACTGGCATAAATTTGTGGGAAAGCGCTTGAAACGGTCTGTTCCACACAACCATAAGGATACTGCAACACGTAATTAAGATTTTTCGTGAATTGCGCAATCGGTGATTTGCTCACCACCAAGCGCCCACGCGCTGTGCCTTGCATAAAGTTTCCGGCAAGGCTGAACGCCTGTGTTTCTCCCGCTTTCATTGCGCCCGAACCCGAATATTTCACCAAACCCGCCACAGGACGCACGGTCATTTCTGTTCGCTCCGAGAATTTTTCGCCCATACCGCTTACTTGCACGTTCACCGCACCAGTTCCCAAACCGCGTGTGCCGACTTTGACGAAAATTCGCTTTTCGCTATTTGCGGGAAGTGCAACGCTCTGATTGCCGTCAGCAACACCGACTGAACCTTCGCCGGACACCGCCACTTGCGCACTTGCTTCGCGCTGCGTTGTGTTGGTGAGTGTTACGGGAACAAGCGCCTCGTCGCCCGGACTCAAAAAGCGCGGCAAACCGCTTGAAATCACGATTGGGTCGGCAACGCGCATCGTTTTTTCTGCCGAACCAAATTTATTCCCTTTGTACGCCACCGCCATCACGCGCAGCGCACCCGAAAACTCCGGCACATCAATCGTATAGGTGAATTTCCCACCGCTTGCTTTGGCAATACCGCTCCAAAGTGCAATGAGTTTTACACGTTTGTTGGAGAAAGGATTGATGCGGTTTGCAAGCGCAGCGTCGCCCGCAGAACTGCTTTTCGGGCGCAAATCGGGGAAAAGCAGTGGATAGACCGAATGCGCCGCAACTTGGAGCGCTCGCTTTTGGTAGAAATAGCCGTAAGGATCGGGGGTTTGAAAGTTTTTGAGTTGTAAAATTCCTTCGTCCACCACTGCTACCGTCAATTCCGCGTCGGATTCACCCGTTTGGACGGTAATGGTTTGCTTCGTTTTTGAGCGAGACTGCTCGGCAACCGTGATGCTCACTGGCAATTTCGTACCGGACTTCTCGACTTTAAGCGGATGGTAGCCGTAGGCGATGGTGAGCGGCATCGTGCCGTCGTCCAACGGCTTGATGAGCGTTGCCGAAACGTAGATATTGGGCGTATATTCGTCCTTGATTTTTATGTCTAATTTTGCCGATTTTTGGTCGGTTTGTAGCGTGTAATAATCCAGAACGCCGCTTCGCTCCACCGTCACAAGTAATTTGCCCGCAAAAGGCGTTTTGAAGAGCAGTTTGGCGGTTTCGCCGCTTTGGTACGCGGTTTTTTCGCTTTCAATCGTGATTTCCCCTTCTTTGCTCACTTCAAAGGAGGAGGCTTGCGTGTCGCCCCAGCCGTAAGCATAGAAAAATTCGCTCACATAGCCGGAAACGCCAGGCTTCGTAACGCGAACCTCGTATTCACCGGATGTGCGCGGCGTGAAGGCAACGCTTGTCGCGCCACCGCTAATCGTCATTGTGCGCTCAAGTTCGGTGATTTCCTGCTTTTGCGAGACGTAGCGGTAACGCGAGGTGTTGTACTGGTCGCGTTCCAACACCGTCACCCAATTATGCCGCACAATCCGCACCAATGCTTGAATATTGCTCAACGACTTACCGTTTGCATCCACCGCAACAAGCGGGATTTGCAAGGATTGGCGCGTAGTTTGGTAGCGGTCAATGGCGAGAATACCGTAAAACACTTCTTGCGTCGGCACGGTAAACGGTTTCATGCGCACCACAGGGCGACCATTTTCATCGAACACCGTCACAAACGCCGAACCTTGCAGTAAGCCGATGTCGCGGTAGTTCGCGGGAATTTCGATGTCTTCTGCAAGTGTGCCTTCAGCGCTGGTCACACCTTGCCGCGTGAGCGGTTCCATCGGCGCAGAATCAACGTTGTCCTCGCCGTAGCGCCCGGATCGGCTTCCACCGCTTTGCAGGGCGAAATTGTATTTTTCAAAGCCTTTTGCTGTAAACAAGCGGCGTTTGAGGTAGATTTCGGCGTTGTAATTCCGATTGGCGGCGGGCGGACCGAAGAGATTGAGAGCGGTTGCCGTCAGACGCACATTTTCACCCGGACGAGCCACTTCAGCCGAAAGCGCCATCGTGACAGAGATACGGTCTGGCAAAAACTCTTCGATATTGAAGCGCTGCGAAGAGAGCAGCACGTCGTTCATCGTATAAACCTCAATCGCGTAGCCGCCCGTCATGGCGGAAGTCGGCATGGAGAGGCTGTTTTCGACTGCGCCTTCGTCGTTCAAAGTGCGCTTCAGCACGGCGTATTCTTTGCCCGTCGGCAGAATAATCTTGATTTTGACGGGCTGTTTTGCTGCCGGAGACCAATCGAGATTGCGCAGCACCACATTGAAACGCACGGTTTCGCCAGGGCGGTACATATCGCGGTCGCCGTAGATAAATGCTTGCAAACCGGAAACATTTTCTTGCAAACCGCCCACATCGTAGCGCGAAGTCTCGACGCGGGTGTCATTGAGCATGAGGTACGTGGTTTCACCATTGGCTGTCGCCGTAATCAGCGCCGGAGTGCTTCCGGGCGTGGTTCCGCGCAAATTGGACAAGGTTGCAACGCCGTCTTTATTGGTTTCGCCTTTGGCAAGAACTTGGTTGTGGCGCGAAATTACGCGGATTTCGGCAGAAGCAAGCGGTTCTGCGGTTTTGATGGAATTTGCCATCAGGAAAAGTGCATCATCACTCATTTTTGCTATCAAGCCAATGTCCGAAATAGCAATCATGCGGCTGTCACGGAGCCATTTTTGGTCAGTCGAAATCACGCGGACGATGTACAGCCCTTTGCCCGTCAATTTGTCCTGAAAGTCAAGATTCAGCAATGATGCACCATTGGACTTCGGAAGCCCCTTGGTGTCAATAACTTTACGAAAAACGGGGTCGCCAAAATCATCAACATTCGCGTAATCTTCCCACGAGTTGTATTCCTGCGTTGCCTCGTCGTAGCTGCCATCGTAGGTTTTACCCCCATTGCGAGTATAGGCGAGGATGTTGTTTTCGTAAATTTTTTCAACGATAACTTCAATTTTTCCAACGTTACTAATTTTTACGCCAATGTTCTTGCCACCTTGCGTGGAGAGATACATTGCCTTCGCGTCGGTAAATTTGATAGCTGGGACAAGAGTGCCAAAATTCACGGTTTGAACATAGTCGCCGCCCAGTTCGCCACCGAAAAGACCGCGTAAATTCTTGCTCACGGTCAGTTGGTAAGCGGAATCGGGCTGGAATGCACCGCGCACGATAATACCTGTTTCCGACGCTTCAACGCTGAAATTTTTCGGCTGCGGTTGAACGCTCACAAAGGGCTGAACCTGAGCATCGAAGAGGCTTTGCGAGGTTTGAATGCGGATAATCGGGTTGTCATCGTCGTAATCGCTCGTTACAGCGGTGATTTTGAACTCGTCCGGCGACGGCACGGTGAGCGTTTGCTTGATTTCTTCGGGCGTAGCCCATTCGCTTTCCACGCAGCGCAAGCCTTTGGAAACCGTCAGCGTTAGAGTTTTCCCGCCATCTTCTTTGCGACATTGCACCGCTAATGCGAGTGTTTGTGCGGCTTGGGTATTTTTCACCGAAAAGGGAAGGGTTTTCCCGTCCATTGCTATTTGTAGATGCTCCGAAAGGCTCTGCGGTGCGACGTTGTAGTTAAACGGCAGCGAAATACGCAACTCCACCGAAGCCGCACCACTACTCATTCCGGCGGATGGTTGTTCGCCTCCGGCACGAACCCAAGCGGCATCGGCACTTTGCAAGGTCAAATAGGGCGTGTGGAAATTGATATTTCGTTCACTTGGCAGCGAAACGCGCTTCTGCTCTCGCTTTCCGGCATTTTGAAGAAGTGCATCGGTAAGTTCAGCTTTGTAGTCGGTGCTGGCTTTGAAGGCAGCAGACGGCGAAAAAACAAGAGTTGTGGGCGATGTCCATTTGAACGAGCCTTGTACGGCGGGCGTGAACTTGACGTAGCGCGTGGAATCCCACGCGTTCAAGAGCGAATCCGGCACAAGGGGATGAGAAAATTCCAACACCAAATTTTGCTGAAGGTCAATTTGGGACTCGAAATTTTTGCTCGTAATGGCTAAGTCATTGCCGCCACTACAAGCGTAGAGCATGATTCCCGCCAGCGCGAGGACAAGTAACCCATGAAAACGTTCTGAACACCGCATAAATACTATCTCCCGAAAAAATGTGAACGAAAGCGTCTGTTTGATAATCGGCGTGTAATTTACGTGAGGAATGGGGGAAAACCAACGGAGATTTTGCCGAACGGTGATTTCCTTTTTTATCGCATTGCCCTGTGCGCGTAAAAAACACGTAATTCACTCTCTTCTTGAGGAGTTTTTCGTAGATTGTCGTTCAGAACCTCAACGCTAGAGGCACAGCAAGTACGATACAGGATAGAAAAACCATGACGAATCCGCTATTTTGGGGATATTCCCAGCAACAATCTTTTCAGCTCACCTTCCCTTTCCCGAAGACGAGGCAAGCAATAGCTGCCGGATGTTGCTTATTGCTCTCGTGGCTGTTGTACTGTGCGCCTTCGGCTTTTGCGCAGCCCACAAACGCTACCAAACCTGCAAGCGTCGGCACTTCGCCCAATAATGCTCTTTCGGACAGCCTTCGTGCGGCGGTTGCATCGGCAACGACCGATTCCGCAAGAGTGGATGCGCTTAACACGTTAGCCCGTTCGATGCGGTTTGCCAAATTTCCCGAAATGATACTTCGGGCTTCCGAAGCACTTGCTCTTGCCGAGCGTATTGGATACACCAACGGCGCGGCGCGGGCGCATCACAACATCGGTAGTGCTAATACGCGCATGGGAAATTTTGCGCGGGCATTGGAATCGCTTTTAATGGCGCTTGCATTGTACGACAAAACGGGTAACGATGTTGGCAAAGCGTATTCTTACATAGAAATGGGAACGCTGTATTCCTATCGGGAGGAGTTTCAAAGAACGAAAGAGTATCTCCTCAAAGCGCTACCATCGCTTGAAGCAGCACGAGACAACGAAGGGATTAGTATCTGCACAAATAATCTCGGTGTCATTTATGAAAAAATTCGGCAGTACGACTCTTCGTTGTATTGGCATCATCGGGCGCTTGACCTTGCAATCCAACGCGCGGACTCCAATAGCATCGCCTATTCGTATTTCAATTTGGGTGCGGTGCGGTATCTTCAGGGCGAGATTGTTGCAGCGTTGGAATACGAAAAAAAGGCGCTTCGCATTCGTGAGCCGCGTGGGGACAGCTATTCTTTGGGTGAGTCGTATCATTTATTGGGAAAAATTTATGCGTCACTCGGCGATAACGGCTCGTCATTTGGATATTTCCGTCAGGCAATTGCGGTGGCACAGCGCATTGGTGCGCCGCAGGTCTTGAAAGATAGCTACGATGGGCTTGCCCTACGATTTGTGGCGCTGAACGTCTTCGATTCGGCATATTTTTATCGTATGCTCCATATTCACTTAGCGGACTCGCTCAAAAGCGTTGGTAGCAGCAAGCGCATTGCCGAGATGCAAAACCGCCTTGAGTTGACCGAGCAGCAGCGCCGTATTGAGGTCTTGGGGCAAGAGCAAGCACGACAGCGTATTCAATTTTTAGCGGTCATTGGGGCTGTGGTGGTATTGGTTGTATTGGCGGCAGTCCTTATTGTCTTTATCCGCCGGAAACAGCGTGATAATGCGCTTCTCCATGAGCAGAATGCGCAAATTCTCCACCAACAGACCATTTTGGAACAGCAAGCCGCCGATATTGAACTTGCCAATACCGAACTCAATGAAAAAAATCTCGCCTTAGAGCGCCAGCAAAGCATTTTGGAAGAGCAAGCCGGAGAAATCGAACTGGCAAATACCGCCTTGCATGAGCAAAATGGAGTCTTGGAGTCCTTGAGTCAGCAAAAAAGTGAGTTTCTGGCAATTGCCTCGCACGATTTGAAAAATCCACTCAGTTCGATTGTTATGTCTGCATCAATGGTCAAGCGTTATTCGCACAAATTAACGATGCCGGAAATTATTGGACAAATGGAAGGAATAGAGCGCACGGCAGTACGAATGCGTGATATTATTCTCAATATTCTGGATGCTCAAGCGGTGGACGAGGGGCAGATTGTTCTCAATCTCAGCGATGTTGATTTGGCGCAACTCGTTGCTACCGTCAGCAGCGAATATGCGTTTCGCGCCGAAAGTAAGCACATACAGATTGTGCAGGAACTTCCCGCGCATCCCGTTGTAGCGCATACCGACGAGGCAATTATTCGGCAAGTGTTGGATAATCTCGTCTCTAACGCGCTTAAATACTCGCCTCCGGAGAAACGTGTCTGGATAAGTCTTGTTCCATCGGAAACAATGGTCAAAATATCAGTCACCGACGAAGGACAGGGGCTGACGGAGGAGGATAAAACCAAGCTCTTCGGGCGATTTACGAAACTCTCCGCCCGCCCCACTGCCGGCGAACAATCAACGGGGCTGGGGCTTTCGATTGTGAAAAAATTGGTGGAAATTCTTGGCGGCACGATTCATTGCGAAAGCGAGTATGGAAGCGGTGCGGCGTTTATTGTGACATTGCCTTTGCGCTGAAGAGTAGCCCTTCAAACAGGAGTACAAACGAAGTTTGCCCGTATTTTAAAAATGATGCCGCGAGGCTTTGCGCGTCTTTTCAACCATTCTGAGCATAGATTCTTCCTGTGTTAGCGTTTGCACCTCATCCAGCGCAACCCAGCGCAAATCCTTTGATTCTGCCGTTATCGTCAAGGGCGACGTTTCATCGGCAATGAACAAAAACCGCACGTCGTAGTGAAAATGTTTCGGCTCAACGGCAGATTCAGTGCGCCTTTCGGGAATTTCATGTATGTCTAAATCGAAAATATCGGATGAATGGGGGACAATATCATAAATTCCCGATTCTTCCACTGCCTCGCGGAGTGCCACACGCTGTACGTCGTGATCACCGTCGCAATGCCCGCCGAGTTGGAGCCACTTGTTCAATTTGCGGTGATGCGTGAGCAAGGTTTTATCCATTGCGCCGTTGACAACCCACGCCGACCCCGTAATATGCCCCACGAGCAGTTCTCGCTTGAAGCAATCGTGGTATTCTCGAACAAAGTGAGCAATAACGCCACAGACGTGGCTCTCATACTCGCTTGCGGGCGTATAAGCAGCAAGAAGATTGAGAAGTGATTGACGGTGCATAATAGCTGCAAAAACGTAATAAAGCGTGTAACCTCGTACCAAAATAGGATTCTTCCTGCTGCTGTGCAAAGAAGTTTCTGCGTCATTCCCGTTTTTGTGCAAGAAAAAGACGCTTGCGACACCGCAAAAACTGTGGTGAAACGCTAATAACCTGTACTTCCGTCGGCACAACGACGCGGGGGCGAAGGGTTCCCGTCGTCGAGGCGAGGACATCCAGATAATCCAACGCCGCCGTCACATTTTCCGGCAATAGTCGTGCAATGTTCTCCACGCCGCCGCGCAACGTCACCGATACACGTTCCGGCAGCACAACAAAGGGGTGACGCGCCGGAGCGCCCAAAAGCCGCACAGGAATATCATCAAACTGGACTTCTGCCATTTGCTGAATTGTCAGACTAACATTCACGGGGACTTGCGGAATGGTAATAAGTCCCGAAAGCGTGTCGTCAAGCGTCGTTTGGATGCGTGTGCCTTCATACATATCGCGGAGACGCACGAGGCTGGTGTTCCACGACGGCATACGCCGAAGCATCGTGCGACTGCCGCGAATAACGATGCTGTCCGGCACAGCAGAAGGCGACTCTGCTAAAATAAACCCTTCGCGCATTTCAATATCCAACACCGGGCGCACCGCCACACGCTTTTCCACAATGCTCCCCACCGAAAGAGGCAGCGAGTCTGCCATAATGCGCTGCAATGCTATGCCCACAGGCGACTGGATAGCTTGGGTGAGCATTTGCCGCGAAATCGTGATATTCGTCTGCTCCTCCTCCCCACGCGCAAGCCGCTTTTCCGGTACATAGACAACGCAGCGAATGGAGGCGGACAGGAAATGATTCACCAACTGCCAGCCCGCGCCCTGCACTTGCGCTCTGATGCTTGTCGCTACTTCCGTTTCGAGCGTCCGTCCGGCGGGCAGACGGATTTCGAGGGGAATATCCACAACAGCCGTGTACTCCTCGCGCATACTGGCATAGAGCCACAGACTACACGCCAGCAAAAAGCAGACAATAAGCGGCACGACGGCAATGGATATGGATTTATTGATGCGCATGATAGTAAAAAGAAATGAGCAAATGATTCCTGCCAAAGGAAAGCCGCATAAACACTCAATGTTTGTGATTGTTCTTTGGCTATGTTCCGAAAGAGGCGTAAATTTGGAAGATTTACATCAAAAAACAATAACTTTTTAGAGCGTTTTTGCGTTAAAGTAGGTACAGAGCCATATTGTTTTTCATTTTTGCCGGACAAACACTCAATATTTCCGATGATATTAACCCTGCTTACTGGTTTGACATTAGGCTTGCTCGTCGCAATCCCGCCGGGTCCTGTAATGGTCGTGATTATGCGTGCAGCGCTCAACCAAGGCAAACACCATGCCATGCGTATTGCCTACGGTATTGCCTTGCTGGATGTGGTGTACAGCTTTACGTTTTCCCTTGCCACAGGCACCATTATCTCCTTCGCTGACGGCGTAATGACGCGCTTTCCGCATCTTCTCACGATTGTCCAAGCAGTCGCGGTCGTTGGATTGATTGTCTATGGCGCAATCAGCCTCCGCGCTAATCTCAGCAAAGCCGCCAATACGCTTCCCGATACGGATGATGCTGCGATAACGGCACCCAACGAAACAACGTGGGGCTTCATGGGGCGTATAGCGGCCTACGGACCATTTTTTATTGGCGTGGCGCTTTCGCTGACGCATCTGGCAAATCCCACCTTCGTTCCGCTTATGACGACCATCTCCTACGTCGCTGGAAAATACGGTTTTATGCAATCCGGCATCCTCACTCAACACATTGCTTTTTCAATCGGTTATGCCGTCGGCGTGTTGTCGTGGCTGACATTTTTGACCCAGATGACGCTGCGCTATCGGCATATTTTTTCAGGCGCAGTCATGGTCAAAATCAATCGTATTCTTGGCGTGACAATGATTGGTTTTGGGACGTATTGGGGCTATGAGCGCTTTGCTCATGTTTTGCTTCTTTTGGTGCGCGATGTTATCAAGTTTGGTATTGCGTTTTAATCGTTCAATCTCATCGCTCTACAAAAGAAACCGCCTATTAAGCCTCATTTCCCCACGCATTGACGATATTCCATCACTTTTCACCTCCTCCCAATGAAAAAAACTACGCTGCTTGTTTTTCTCGCCTTGCTGTTCGTGTCTCAACACTCTTACGCCGCACCATTGCTGGCGAGCAAGCACATCAAGTTTACCGTCTTCCCGCAAAATCTCACGCTCAAGCCGGGCGAACAAACGATGATAAAGCTCACCATGAGTGTAGATGCGGGCTGGTACACCTATGGACTAATACCACGCACCGACAAAGACGGTTTAGGACCACAAGCAACAGAAATTACGATTGCGCCAAACGCTGTACTGGCGCTTGCGGGAAAGGTAAAAGCCCCGAAACCCAAACAAAAATTTGACCAAGGCTTTCAGATTGATATTGATTATTATGAAGGCGACGTGACACTTATGATTCCCGTGAAAGCCGCTTCCAATCTGGCTTCCGGCAAGCACAAAGCAACACTGACCATTACCTCCATGACCTGCGACTCCGAGCGGTGTTTGCCGCCTGCCGATGACGAAATCAGCCTGACCGTTGTTGTCCCGGAAGGCTCATCAATGCTGGCAGCAGCAGCACCCGACACCACCGCCACACAAGCAGCACAGGGAACAAACGACCAAGCATCAAGCACCAAGCCGACAAGCAATCAAGCACCAAACAATCAAGCAACGAGTAATCAAGCACCAAGCACGAAGCAGTCAAGCCCTCAAACAACCGAGTCGCAAACGGAAATTGCTCAAAAGCGAAGCGAAGGAATTTGGGCATTTTTGCTTTTTGCGATGGGTGCGGGCGCATCGGCACTGCTTACGCCGTGCGTTTTCCCTATGGTTCCGATAACAGTTTCTTTTTTTACGAAGCGGGCTGAAAAGCAGCGTGGACGCGGTCTGCGGGATTCTCTGGTGTATGCGCTCGGTATTGTCTTTACCTTCACGGCGCTTGGTTTTGTGTTGTCGCTTGTTTTTGGTGCAACGGGCATTGGGGATTTTGCAGCGAATCCTTGGGTGAACATCGCTCTGGCGCTGGTGTTTATCCTTTTCGCCTTCAATCTTTTTGGCGCATTTGAAATTCCTCTACCCAATATGCTACTCAACCGCATGAACAATGCCGCCGGGAACGGGGAAAGCATTGGTGCAGTTGTTCTTATGGCGGTGACATTTTCTATTACTTCGTTTACGTGTACCGTACCATTTGTGGGCGCAGCGCTTATTTCGGCATCGTCGGGCGAGTGGTTCTATCCGCTTGTTGGAATGGCGGGCTTTTCATCGGTATTTGCTATGCCATTTGTCTTGCTGGCGCTCTTTCCATCAGCGATGCAACGCCTCCCGAAAGCTGGTGGTTGGATGAACAACGTCAAAGTTGTGATGGGGTTTCTGGAAATTGCCGCCGCGATGAAATTTATCAGCAATAGCGATTTAGTCTGGGCGTGGGGTATTCTCTCGCGGGATGTCTTTTTGGCAGTGTGGATTGGCTGCGCGATTTTGATTACGCTTTATGTGCTAGGCGTGTTCCGCTTCTCGCACGATAGCGAAATCAAGAGCATCGGCACGCCTCGAGCGATGATTGCACTGTTGTTTGCATCGGTAACGTTTTACCTGATAGCGGGCTTGATGGGCAAAAAATTGGGCGAACTGGACGCTTTTTTGCCGCCGATGGATTATGAGCGTATTATGAGTAAAAACCCCAACGATGCCGGACGAAGCGCTACGACAAACGCTCCTCAAGCACCAGAAGCATGGCTGCCCAGCTATGAAGCGGGTTTGGCGGAAGCAAAGCGGACGGGCAAGCCTGTATTTGTTGATTTCACGGGCTTCACCTGTACCAACTGCCGATGGATGGAAGCAAATGTATTCCCAGCGCCGGAGGTGCAAGCATTGATGCGGGATATGGTCAAAGTACAGCTTTTCACCGACCGCAAACAAGAACCGTATTTATCGCATAAAAAACGTCAACTGGAGCAGTTCGGCTCTATCGAACTACCGTTGTACGTGCTGTTAAAGCCTGATGGGAGCGTGATTGCAACAAAGGCATTCACGCGAAACAGAGCAGAGTTTCTGGCGTTTTTGCAAAAAGCGTTGTGATAATGAGGAACGGTAGTGCCGAAGCGCCTTGCATTGGCATTTATCGCTCAAGACCACCCCACACACTATGCACCTTCTACCATTAGCCGAAAAAACCGCACGACTGGTGATTGACCGAAAACCATGGTTCGCGCTAATACTGCTGGCGGTGATACCGCTTGTCGGGACGCTTGGTTATATGAGTGTTGAGGGCTGGAGCGCCTTCGATGCCTTGTATATGACCATGATAACCATGACCACTATCGGCTATGGCGAAACGCATCCGCTCTCGTATAATGGGCGGCTTTTCACGATGGCGTTTATCGTTATCGGCGTTGGGATTGCGGCTTACTCCTTATCCATTCTTGTCGAGGCGCTTTTGCGACCGGAACTTATTACCAATAGCATCTCCAAACGGAAATTACGCATGATGGATCAGCATTACATTATCTGCGGCTACGGACGCTCTGGCAGCCTCATAGCACGAGAATTGCAGGAATTGGGCAAGCCCTTTGTCATTGTCGAGCAGAACGCAGCGATGGCGGAGGATTTGCGGGTAAAGGGCATTGTTTCGGTGATTGGAGATGCGACCAACGAAGAAATTTTACAGAAAGCAGGTATCGAGCGGGCGCGGGGGCTGGCAACCTCATTGGACAGCGATGCAGCGAATATTTTCGTAACGCTCACGGCACGAGGGTTGAGGTCAGATCTCTACATCGTCGCTCGTGCCGACCAATATTCTTCCCAAAGCAAGCTCAAACGCGCCGGAGCAGATGCCGTGCTGTCTCCGCAGGAAATTGGTGCTGTGCGGATGACCCATATGTTGTTGCAGCAAAATGTGATTGATTCTTTTGAACTTGTTACGAGGCGCATTGCGCTCGACGTTTCGGTTAAAGAGTTACGCATGAGTGATTATCCGACGTTCATCGGCAA
>JAAFHM010000237.1 GCA_013298375.1 Ignavibacteria bacterium
TCACCTCGGTTGCTGCTGCTTCAGTATTGATGCGGTCTTTGGCGCACTGTTCAACTTCCGCAGCAATAGTGCTGTCCCTGCGAAGAACATCATCAAAAAGCGGCTGCATTTCACTCAGTGTTTTTTTTGCAGCTATCTGTTCCTGTTCTTGCTCTGCAACAAGGCGTAGAGAGGCTTCCAAGATAGTACGCGCATCGGGAAGGATTGAGGTTTCTATTTTCACGATGCTTGCATCAAGCCCTTTGAGGTCGTGCTTTTTCGTTTCCACAACAGCAAGAGCGGCGTGGAATGGCGCACTCATGCGATGCTTCTCCAAACGTTCGCGCTCCGGGGCAGCGTGGTCGAAATCGCGCTGCGCTGTTTCCACACTTGCGTTGTGGCTTTTGGCATCACGCTCCAATTCGACAACCTGCTTTGCCCAGGCAAGAGCATTGCGAAGCCGCTCTATTTCCTGCTCCAGACCGATGGCACTGGTGCGATCGTGCGCGATACGCTGCTCGTGCTGCTCTCTCTGTTCGCTGGTGAGCAACCGAACATCACCCTGCTTCTCCAAAAGCCTCTCTAATGCTTGTTCTTCTCGCTTTGTTTTCGCGTAGGCAGCCGCCGAAATGACAGAATACTCGTCTGTCCCGGTCATTCTCTCAAGGAGTGCTGCGCGTTCTTTGTCATCGGATTTCAAAAATTCAGCAAATTTTCCTTGCGCCAACATCACTGAACGCAAGAATTGTTCAGCATTCAAGCCGCATAATTCCACAATTTTTTTGGGAACATCCGACTTTTTTTGTGTGAGCAAAATGCCTACCGACGCTCCATTGGGCAACTCAGACAATTCCATATTGTCCTCAATTTTACCATCTGCTTTTTTGCGTGAGCGCGTGAGCGACCATTTGGAACGGTAGCGTTTTCCACCTGTCTCAAACTCCACTTCGGCGTAACAATGGCTTGTGTGACGCGCCATCAGCGTTTCGGGCTTGTCCTTGTCGTACCGTGCAGCCCGCCCGTAGAGCGCGACCGTGATTGCATCCAAAATCGTGGTTTTGCCGGCACCGGTATTGCCTGTTATGAGGAATAAACCGCTCTCTGCCAAGGGTGCAGTGTCGAACGCGATATGATGTTCGCCCCGCAAGGAGTTGATATTTTCAAAACGTATCGAACAAATTTTCATGAGGAAAGTTCTCCTTGTTCTAAAAGTGCCAATAACTCCGTAAACGTGTCACGCATATATTCGGCATCACTGCCTTCTATACCAGCAACCATCAGCTTTTCAGCAAAAACATCCGACGGCGTAAGATGTTCCAACGTTGTTTGTGCATCACCATCGAAGGCACGTGTTGTGTTCATACGCTCCGGCACAACCCGCAAAATCCTGAGGTTTGCACCATGCTGTTTGGTGGCGAATAGGCGAAAATGCTCATTTAAATCTAGCGTAGCAGCTTGCGGGTCGCGCGACAAATGCACTTCGGCAAACGTGGTAAGATCATCACCACCGATGTCAAGAGTAGCGATGGCGCGTTCAATCTCAGCAACAGTGCCGGAAAACCGCACCAAACGCCGAAACGTGGGAAGCGGCACGGATACAATGTTTGCGGGCTGTTCGGGCAGGCATTCCACAATAAAAACTTGCTTTGCATCGGAGCGCTCGCTAAAATCCAGCGCGACGGGCGAGCCTGAATATCGCACTCTGTCTTGCTTCCCAACGATTTGCGGGCGATGCAAATGCCCCAACGCGACATAGGCAAGTCCTGCCGGAAAAGCATCTGCGCCAATTTGCCCCAAATTTCCAACGTGAATCTGCTCTTTGTTGTCCAAGTCGCCCGTGATGCCACCTTGCGCGAACAAATGCCCGGTGGCAATAATAGGCAGATTCTCTGTCTTGAGTATTTGTGCGACTTCAACGGTTTCTTGAAAAACACGCTCGTAATGTTCTCGAATCCCAGCAACAATGCGTTTCGACCGCTCTGTATCACTTTCGCCCGGCACGGAATACCGCAAATCTTTGTCCCTCAAAAACGGCACGGCACAGCAGTAGCCAAGCGTCTTCCCGTCCTTATTCCTGATGGGAACTATTTCATCCGTCGTATCGCCTGTCGCACCGCCTACAACGTGGATATGCATTGCTTGCAGAAGGTCTTGTGGGGCGTTCAGTGCTGAAGGCGAATCGTGGTTGCCGCCTGTTATGATGATTGTGCCACAGCCCGCAGCAATGGCGCGGGTGAGAAAGGAATAATACAGCTTTAATGCGGCTTGCGGCGGATTGCCCGAGTCGAACACATCTCCGGCGTGAATCAGAGCATCCACGCGGTGTTCAAGGATAAGACGGAGGATTTCGTTCAGGCACGCTTCGTGTTCTTCGGCGAGTTCCTGCCCGTGGAGACGGCGACCCAAGTGCCAATCGGCAGTGTGGAGGAATTTCATATTAATGGTGATGATGATGAACCGTTATGCAGATTGCGAAAGTTTTGCACATTCAGGCGGATAGTGAAAATGTATTCTCCGATGCAGCAATGGCAATGTCTCGTGCATAGAACAACTTACCGACCCGTTCGATATGTGCTAGCAATGAGAGGTTTTCGATGTGGCTGTAGATGGAACAATCAATCGTGTACGGCAGAAGCAAGTCATCCAGTTCGTTTTCTATTTCGAGAAGCACTGAGAGTGTCAGATTCTCACCCATGAGCGTCAGGTCAATATCGGAGTTGGGTCGGTGATTCCCCTTTGCACGTGAGCCGTACAGAACTGCTTGCGTTACTTCCTCGTGGGCAGCTAACACCTCACGAACCCGCATAATATCGTCGTATTCTAAGCCGTACATAGTTTTGTTGTTCCTTTATTCGATGGTGTTACGATAATTATTTACCACCGCGTTTATCTTCCATTGTTTTTTGAAAATCTGTAAACAAGCGCAGATACTTGTTCACGATGGTATGTGATATTTCTCGTGCAACATCTTCGTTGTAGGTATGCGATGTTTTATTGCGGCTTGTTATCATTTCCATCCACCCTTTCCCGTCCGCGATAAGTTGAAGCGAAAAAGCCTCCCGTGTGGCATCGCGTGAGCCTGCAACGGCGGCGTTTCCTTGATAATGAGCATAATCTTTCATCACATTCCACGCCAGTTCGTGTGTGAACTCAAACGCCTGAATCAAGCCTTGCTCTTCCAGTTCGGATAGTGGTCGTTCATGGGCAAGCTCCACAGCGCGAGTTAGTCGGCTGAGTGCTTTGGTAAAATTGGCGTATCGCTGTTCCCAGCGTATGTCTTGTTCATCCATTGCTCTTGAAGGTTTGTGGGAATATGAAGATTGAAAATATGCCGTTTGGCGGTGTGGAGGAATTTCATGGTTCAAGTTAAGCGCATTGTAGGGATTGCTGGGGGTATGAATAGCATCAATGAATTACGACCAGTTGGCGCATTTCAATACCATTTTCTGAACGCATATGCAGAGTGTATACGCCGTTGGAAAGTTGTTGGAGTGTAATGGGTATTTCATAGAGACCAGATTCCATTTTTGAAGGCTCCGTCCTAAATACTACTCTACCTAAAGTATCATATACAGAAATTTGCATAATCGTAGACTTGGGAATAATATATCGGATAGTAACTTGATCAGAAGCAGGATTGGGAGCAATATATTATATTGAATGGTGTTTTGCCCCGATTCAACTTTTTCAATAATATCACTTGGTACCGATATTGCGCCTTGTTGAACCACTTGAATTGTATTCGTATTATAGCGAGGACACCAACAAGAATATCCTAAAATTTCTTCAAAACCAGAGGAAATTGTTGTGAGGGTATTGGATAATGGACGAGTTTGAAGATTCATAGTTCCAATGAGACCATTTTTGACACTTTCTGAAGATACGGGCAGGGTAAATTTTACTAGGGCTCCCCATTTATCATATTCTATGGTTTTAGAAGGTATCTCTTTTCCTTCTCTGTCATAAATAACAAGCGAAGTAGGATAAATCTTTGCTGAGTCAACACCGATTGTCACATTGATGGAATTAAATTTGAATAGCTGTTCGTTGATATACCCTTGTTCATTTCGTAATAATATAGGTAAAGTTGATTTTCCATACGGGAGAGTTTGATTGGATAAATCAAGCCACATAGTTCTTGCCACGGTTACAATCGCCTCACTTGTTTGGATAAATTTATTTCCTATTGCGCTACCTAAAAGATTACACTGAATTACACTTTGCTGATTTACCGAGGCTTTGGAACGTAATGAAAGATAACCAATTACACCATCGGAAATGCTTTCGGTCAAAATTTCATACTCTAATTGTATCATTCCATTTGTTAGTAGTCGCGTAGCTATCGGCAAAAGGATAGTATTTGTCGTGACAGAGGAAAATACGGTAGGCATACCAAGTTGAGAAGAATCAACAGTGATGGTAAATTGGAATGACCGAATGTTGAGGAGTTTGTCCTTGATGACACCCAATGCCGAATTATTTTCATAGTCCTGTAATACTAGTGGAGCAAGAAATGTTTTCCCAAATCCCAAAGAATTTGATTGTAATTTCAAACCAACGCCAATCGTCCGAGGAGCAATAGAAACTGTGATTGAAGTAGAACGAACAGAATATTGAGGAATCGTGGAAATCTCAGTAATACTGATAGTTGTAGTGCTATCATTCAAAATCTTTGACCGCAATCCCAAACTACCTATATCAAGTATCGGGTCAGAAGAAGAAAAATTAAAATTGCAGTACAGGCTAAGAACGCCATTTTTGGATTTGACAGAATCTGGTCTATTCGCATAAATTGGGCTTAGAGAAGCAATTTCCACAAGCGTAGTGTCCACATCAATCCGGCAATATAAATGCTGAATGGGGCGTAAATTTCCATAACTAGGAAATACTTGTAGGCGAATTGGTATTTCTACCACACGACCATACGTCAGTTTTTGAGAGTTTATGAGCTTTATGTCAAAAACTGCCCGTGTGCTTGTATCCCCAATCACTTGATTTTGAATTAAAGCACCTCTCAATATAGCAGACTTACTTATTTCACTTGTTATTGGCTGTGGATTCCTATTAAAAGGGCTAGGATTTGGAGTATAGGTATATCGTGAATGATATTGAATTTCTGAGATTCCAAGTGGTTTGGTGTATTGCACAATAAAGGTTGAGATAAACACAGGATAATTAGCCTGAAAAGTACTAACTCTTGTTAAACTATCATTTTGGTTTGAATATAAATTTAAGCGAACTGCTCCTTCAAAAAAATACCATGCAGGAAAAACACATCCACCCTTCAAACAATGGTAAATACTCTCAGTTTTAGCTAACACATCGTAAACAAAAATAGTGCTGTCATCCGAACGTTCAATCTGTGTAGTATTATCGTAGGAATTAAAAATAATTCCATAGCGCTTACCTGAAATGCTTGTATCTCTTACAACCTGTTCGTAAAACAAAAACTGTCCTCCGGTTTTCGGCGAAGCCAAATACACAAACTTATTCCCTACCGTCAAATTTTTCATCGGCAAACGCGACTGTGACCAAAGGCTTGAGTAATTGGAACAAAGCATGACAAGACTCACGAAAACGAATATGTTGAAGGCATGAAAGAATCGCATATTGATAAGAAATGATGATGAGGAAATGCTCCTCAATGTTGCACAGAGCTGTTCGTTTAGAAGACGAGTACCGCACCACAAAATACGCACAAAAGCCCTGACTATCAAAAAATCTCTCCGCTACAAAACACAATCACCCCGCCCGCACCACCTTCAATTCCGCCCAATGCGTCGTGTACCGTTGCGAGCGCTCATCCGTTGCGCCTTGCCATGCGCGGCTTCCCGTGAGAGAAGAGCCGGATGCTGCCAGATGAAGAGCATCCTTCCCGAAGCGCTTATTGAGCGTGTCCATGACGTGCATGATGCTTTCGTGCCGTGTATCGGGTTGGGCAAAAATGTCAGTTTGAACACGGTTGCGCGGTGTGAGGTCGAAGAGCGTTACGCTTGCTTTTTTGTAGCCCTGCCCTTCTTGAGCAATCTTCTCCACCAGCATAGAAGTGGCGCTCACAAGGTCAATCGTGGAATCAGTCGGGAATAGTAGCATCGCTTCCCCGCCATTCGAGAAATAGTCTGCCGAAGAAAACCGATTCGTGCGCACGGACACCGACACGCAAGCGCAGACAAGACCCAAACGGCGGAGTTTCACCGCTGCCCGCTCCGTGAAGGAGGCAACGGCTTCGTGGAGTTGGTCTAACGACGTGACGGCATTTCGGAATGAGCGCGAGTGCAGAATGGAGTGTTGATGTTCGTTGGTGCTTTCCAGACGCACACAGGAAACACCGCGCAGTTCGCGTTGTGTGCGCCAGCCAACGACCGTGGCGCATTTGCGCACCCATTCTTCAGGAGCATTTTTGAGGTCGAGCGCTGTCGTAATGCTGTGCGCCCTGTATGCTTCCGAAAGTTTTCTGCCCACGCCCCACACATCACCAACGGGCATCGTGACAAGCATAGTATCAGCAGTCGCTTCGTCCAAACACGCAAAGATGCTGTTTGCGCTGGCGTTCTTTTTTGCTACTCTGTTTGCTGCTTTTGCAAGTGTTTTCGTTTGAGCAATACCAATGCTGACTGGAATGCCTGTCCACTGCCGCACTGTGCGGCGAACCTCTTCCGCAAAGAAAAGAATTTTTTCCTTATTGGCGGCGTAATCATCGCCTCGCAGCAAACAATCAAGGTTCATAAACGCTTCGTCCACACTATAAACTTCAAAACATTCTTCGGGCAGAAATCTGGCGAGAACGTCCATCACGCGGCGCGACATATCGCCATAAAGCGCAAAATTGGAAGAGAACACGTGTACACCATGCTCCTCAATCAGCCGCCGCCACTGGAAATACGGCGCACCCATTGGTATTCCGAGCGCTTTGGCTTCGTTGGAACGCGCAACAATACAGCCGTCGTTATTGGAGAGCACGACGACAGGTTTTCCGTTCAGACGTGGGTTAAAAACTCGTTCGCAGGAGGCAAAAAAATTATTGCAATCAATCAGCGCAAAAAGAGGCATGGAGAACAAGGAATACGAGAAGTTTAGCGGTTTTCGAGCGTGTGAATAACATAAGTTACCACGCCCCAGACCTCGAAATTTGTTTCTGCTGTTATTTCAATTGACTCGCCTTGGTTTGGCTCCGGCTCCAAGAATGTACGCTTCCCCACACGGCTCAAGCGGCGCACAAGCAAATCGCCATCGAGCGAAGCGATAACAATGCTGCGGTCAACAGCCGTGAGCGAGCGGTCAACGACCAGCAAATCGCCCGACCACATTCCTACGTCATGCATTGCATCACCTTC
>JAAFHM010000565.1 GCA_013298375.1 Ignavibacteria bacterium
GGTTCACCGTGGGCCTTGGAAGTATTGGCCCGGTTGGGGCTGCCTTTGCCGATGTGGGTTTTGCAAATGATCAGCGTGGGGCGCTCGGTCACTTTCTCTGGCGCTATGCGTTGCCCTTTGCCGGGTGGTTGTGCAAAAAGACCGCCCGCGATAAGAACAAGCCCCATCAAAACAAGAACGGCTGCCGAAAGCGTGTGGCGAAGCGTTTGCGCGGGTGCGTCCGATGCGTAAACGCTGGTGGAAGCGATGTTGGTTTTCATAACGAAAAACTCCTAGAAATACATGGAAAAATGACCGTGAAAAAGCAACGTCCTGTGTTGAATAGCGATGCTTTATAGTCTTCATACAGTGAGAGTTCTGCCGCAAGAAAGAAGTTTAGTGCGAAGTCGTTAAAGAGTTGTTAAAATATCGCGCATTTCAGGAAAATTTATCGTAAATTCTCCGCATCATTTTTTTAGGAGATTCTGTATGTCCACTTCCGTAGAACGCCGCAATGATGCCCCTCTTGGCACTGTCAGACTGCCTCGCTCAAAGGCTGTCCGCAGCTACCCCATTGACTATATTCACTATCCCGAATCCGATGGAGAACCCGTGGCAAATAATACGCAGCATTACGAATTAATTTCGATGACCAAAGACGGCTTAGATACGCTTTTTGCTGACCGCGACGACGTATTTGTAGCGGCGGATTTATTTTGGTATCCCGTCAAAGGCGAACCGAAAATTGTCGTTGCACCCGATGTGATGGTTGCCTTTGACCGCCCGCCCGGACCGCGCCGCTCCTATAAACAATGGGAAGAAGACGATAAGCCGTTTCATGTTGTTTTCGAGTTTCTTTCCGATGCCAATACGCCTGGCGAAATGGCAAAAAAAGCCTTATTTTTCAACCGCCATGGCGTGGAAGAATACTATCTTTACGATATGGAAAAAGGCATCTTGCAAGTGTTTGTGCGCTATGCGGGCGAACTTCTTCCCGTCGAAACCGATCCCAATGGCTGGACAAGCCCGCGCTTAGGTGTGCGCTTCGAGGTCACGTGGAATAGCGGAAGCAAAGAGCGCGGCGAACCAAGCCTTGCGCTCTACTACCCCGATGGAACACGCTTCCTCACGTATCTTGAGCGCGTAACAGCACAAGCAAAAGCCGAACAGGGACGTATCGAAGCTGAACAGGGGCGCATCAAAGCCGAGCAGGGGCGCATCAAAGCCGAGCAGGAACGTATTGAAGCTGAACAGGGGCGCATCAAAGCTGAACAGGAGCATATCGCTGCACTCAGCGAACTTGCCGCAGAGCGCGAAGCTACGCGCATTTTGCAGGAAAAGCTCAAAGCGGCGGGTATTGAATTTTAGCGCACTCTTGGCGTGGAAAACTATTTGGCAGAATTGCTTGAGCAAAGGTGAATCTTTTTCGTATTTTTGCCGCAGTTTTCAAACGATATTTCCCTCATTTTTTCACATATACACTGTTAAGGAGTGTTTCGCTATGGCAATGATTGACCAAATCCGTCAGCACTTAGGCGACAAAGCCGATTACTTGCTGAACCATACCAGCAAAACGATTAGCAAAGACCAGTTGCACCTTCCAAGTGGTGATGCTGTAAGCCGCGAATTTTCCGGCTCAGACCGCAATAATCGTGTTTTGCGCAATCTGCAATGGATTACCGACACTGGTCGCCTCGCTGGAACAGGCTATACCTCGATTCTGCCCGTTGACCAAGGCATCGAACACTCTGCAGGGGCGAGCTTTGCAAAAAATCCTATCTATTTCGACCCTGAAAATATCGTCAAACTTGCTATTGAGGGCGGTTGCAACGCGGTTGCCTCGACTTACGGTGTGCTTGGTCTAGTTTCGCGGAAATATGCCCATAAAATCCCGTTTGTGGTCAAAATCAATCACAATGAACTTTTGACATACCCAAACAAAGCCGACCAAATCATGTACGGAACCATCAAGCAGTGCTACGAAATGGGTGCGGCTGCCGTCGGTGCAACGATTTATTTCGGTTCGCAAGAAAGCGCTCGTCAGATTGTCGAAGTAGCAGAAGCCTTTGCTGCCGCACATGAATTTGGTATGGGAACAATTCTTTGGTGCTATGTTCGCAATAATGCGTTCAAATCTGATAAAGATTATCACGTTTCCGCCGATCTCACGGGGCAGGCGAACCATCTCGGCGTGACGATTCAAGCGGACATTATCAAGCAAAAACTGCCCGAAAACAATGGTGGTTACAAATCGCTGAATATGGGCAATTCCAGCTATGGCAAACTTGATGAACGGATGTACACAGAATTGACGACCGACCACCCGATTGACCTTTGCCGTTACCAAGTTGCCAACTGCTACATGGGGCGCACGGGGCTTATCAATAGCGGTGGTGCTTCCGGCAGCAATGACTTTGCCGAGGCAACCATGACGGCTGTTGTCAATAAACGTGCTGGCGGCATGGGTTTAATATCGGGACGGAAAGCATTTCAGCGCCCGATGGCAGAAGGCGCAAAACTGCTCAACACCATCCAAGATGTGTACTTGTGCAATGACGTAACGATTGCCTAACGGTGACAGAAATATGGGTGTAGTTCATTGATTGATAATGGACTACGCCCTTTTCATTGATTCGCAAGAAAACTCCTTTTATCATATTTCCTCCGCTCTATGAATATTTTGCTTACTTCCGCTGAAGTATTTCCGTTTGCCAAAGTCGGGGGGCTTGGCGATGTGTGCGGTGCGCTCCCAAAAGACTGGGAACAGCTTGGTCATAACGTCATTATTGTTATGCCCAAATATGCCAATATTGACGTTCACAAATGGAATCTCCAACGCACCGATATGATCGTGCCTGTGCCGATTGATTGGTGGACGGAATACGCCCGCTTGTGGAAGGGAACGCTTCCGGGAACAAATGTCCCGGTCTATTTTCTTGAAAATGCTGATTATTTCGACCGTTGGGGAATTTATGGCAATCCCGATGGTTTTGGCGACAATGACCGCCGTTTTATTTTTCTCTGCCGCGCTGTTTTCGAGACGGCGAAAGTGTTGAATTTCCGCCCGGATGTGATTTTTGCTAATGATTACCACACCGCGTTCACAATGCCGATGCTCAAGATTCATTACCGCATGACCGAGTTTTTTGGGCGGACGGCGGGTGTGTATGCTATTCACAACATGGTCTTTCAAGGGCAGTTCGACCCGCGCCGCGCTATGCCTTTTGCGGGATTCGGCATGAATGAGTTTTATCAAGGCTCGTGGTTTGAATCACACGGCGTTGTCAATTCCATGCAAATCGGTATTTTCTTTGCGGATAAAATCACGACGGTAAGCCCGCGCTACGCTGCCGAGGTGCGCTACACCAAA
>JAAFHM010000097.1 GCA_013298375.1 Ignavibacteria bacterium
GGCGCGATTCGTAACGCACTGGCGAGGGTTGCGCAGATTGCGCAGGTTTATGCGGATTGGGCGAATATAGCTTAAAGCCAATGGCGGGATGCAAGTCCACACCAGGCGGGCGCTGCTTTTCCGACGATTTTGGTAATGGCACGTAACGTCCGCCATTGCGGGCGATAAGGACTTCCTGCATTGTTTCAATCACATCACCAAATGGGCTTTTCACATCTGCTGGCTCGTCAATCGGTTGCAGACGTTTGACGGGTTTTGGCGGCGTTTGCGCATCGGGCGCAGAAGTGTCATCGCTGCCTTCTTGTAGGCGCTTTGAGCTTGGCTTTGTAGCTGGCTCTTTCGTTGTTTTTGGTAATTCTCCTGCTTTTTCGGGCGCGAATTTTTCAAGGACAAAGCCGCTTGGAAGAAGGCTTACGGCTTGGCGCTCCGCCAAATGGAACATCAACGCTTGTTCTTGGCGAACAGCACGCAAAGCATCATCTTCGAGTGGATTCAAAAACAAATGTTCATTTTCCAACACGGCAAATGACGCGGGAAATTGCGGAACAAAAAGAGTGCTTATCGTTGCACTATCACGGGCTGTTGCTATTGACGGCGACGGCACACGCGCTGTAATGATGGTCTCGGCGCGTTCTTCACTCCGTTTTTCAGCACGTTGTGGTGCGCTTTGCTTCGGTGCAGAACGCGGTGAAGGTCGGGAAGAATGGTGTGGCTTGCTGCCACGACCGGAGGAGCGTCCGCCACCACGAGAAAAATCGCCATGCGGAGCATCATTTGGCGGGAAGCCGCCATGCTGAAAGTTATCACGGGGAAAATTATCGCGTTGGGAGTCATCTCGTTGAAACCCACCACGCTGAAAACCGTCACGCGGCGCACTACTACGGGAATGAGGGCGACGTGAGGAATTATGTTGTTGCGGAGGAACGCTATTGCCGCCGGGGTTCGGCGAATCAAAGCGTGAACGCCCCGAGGAGGGATTTGCCTCGTTGGGACGGGAGGGTCGTCGTGCCATTATCTCTATGGTTATGTGGCAGCTTGCGCGAAAACCTTGTTGCCGAAAAGCATAATCGTTTGGTTTATCAGCGCAGTTATACTGCCATCGCGTGTTCTTCGTATTCTGTTAATTCTGCTGAATAGTGTTCAGCGTTGCCACGTTCCAAAAGCTGTGCGTGGTAGAGCCAAAGACGCTCTTCTACCTGTGCAAAGCTATCGTAGCGCATAATATCTCGACGGACACTGGAGGCATCATACAAGCCCTTCAGATAACCGCTATAAAACTTCCGAAACTCCCGCACGGCAAGCCCTTCGCCTTTGAATGCCACCGAATGGCGCAAATGCTGTAAGCAAAGATCAATACGCTCTTGCAAACTCGGCGAGGCTTCAAACTCGCCAGTGCGGAGATAGGTTTTTGCCTGACGAAAAATGAAGGGATTGGTGATTGCGGCGCGTCCGACCATCACGGCATCGCAGCCCGTCATATCAAAGGCGCGGCGACAATCTTCGGGCGTATTTACGTCGCCATTCAAAATAATGGGAATATTGACTGCTTGCTTGACTTTTTCCACCCATGACCAGTCCGCAGCGCCTTCGTGTCCCATGTCTCTGGTGCGGCAGTGAATCGCCAACGCAGCTATACCCGCTTCCTGCTCCAAGCGTTTTGCCAAATCAACGATGATGATGGAATTTTTATCCCAACCAAGGCGCGTTTTGACCGTTACGGGTAATTTTACGGCATCAACAAGCGTTTTTGCCATCGTGACCATCGTATCGGGTTCTTTGAGCAAGGCAGCACCGGCACTGCGGGCAACGACATTTTTGACCCAACAGCCGCAATTAATATCCAAAAAATCAGGCTCGGAAGCCTCGGCGATGAGTGCAGCTTCTTTCATCACGTCCAAATTACCGCCGAAAATTTGAATCGCTACGGGGTGTTCGTTTTCGTGTAGGGTGAGTTTTTTGACCGAACGCCAGGCATCCCGCACCAAACCTTCAGAGGAAATGAATTCGGTATAAACAATATCCGCACCGAGATTACGGCACAAGACGCGAAAGGGCAAATCGCTGACTTCTTCCATTGGCGCAAGAAATACGCCTTGTTCGACTTCGACAGTTCCTATTTTCATGTTTTTTTTGCGCAAGACTTTTTGAATACAGATTCAAACATAGTTGCCGACGGGCGGCGGAATGGAAGGCTTTTCAGAAAGAACTATCTCACTCATCTGATTCAAAAACAAACAATCAACGCTTTTACAACGCTTCGATTTGATAATTTTTGGTAAATTTGAACAAACCGTAAAGATACAAAAACTTTATGTCCCAAGGAAGCATGATAAATAATTCTGCAATAAAACCCCTCGCGGTCGTTCTTCTGAGCGGCGGAATGGACTCGGCGGTCTGCGCTGCCATTGCTCACGCCGAAGGGTATGAAATAGCAGCATTGCACTTGAATTACGGGCAGCGCACCCAAGAGCGCGAATTGAAGTCATTCCACGATGTAGCTGATTTTTATCATGTTCAGAAGCGGCTTGTGGTAGATGTTTCTCATTTCGCTACGATTGGCGGGAGCAGTTTGACCGATGCGACGATAGATGTTTCCGATGCAGACTTAATGAATACTGCCATACCGACCAGTTATGTACCATTTCGCAATGCTAATATTCTCGCTATTGCGGTAAGTTGGGCAGAGGTATTGGGTGCAAAAGCGCTCTACATCGGGGCGGTGGAGGAAGATGGCAGTGGCTATCCCGATTGCCGACGCGAATTTTATGAGGCATTTCAAAATGTCATTGACACAGGAACAAAGCCCGAAACCCGCATTATTCTTCATACGCCGGTTATTACCTTCGCTAAAAAAGATATTGCCCAGAAAGGTGCAGAACTTGGCGCTCCCTTGCATTTGACATGGAGTTGCTACAAGCGCAATGATTTTGCCTGCGGAGAATGTGATTCGTGCGCCCTGCGTTTGCGCGGCTTCCGCTTGGCAGGTTTGGAAGACCCAATTTTATACGTGAAACGCCCGGTGTATGAGTAAAATTTTTCGGATAACTGTTCAGTCGCTCCCTTCCGACGGCTGAAGAGTGTGAGAACGCTGCCGTCGGAAGGTTTTCCCGGTACTGATTTTTTTTGAAGTAGTTCCGGGAAATCCGTTCTACGCTTAGGAAAGCGTAGGACGGGAAGACTTGACCCGGCCAGTTACTTTTTCGGAATAAAGAGACAGATAATTACTTTTTTTCACAAATTCAGGAATAACAATGATTTGGCGCTGTGATTTAGTTCCCCAATACGAAGCATACAAACCCGAAATTGATGCCGCAATCCAGCAGGTACTCATGTCTGGAAGATACGTTCTGGCTGAAAACGTTGCTGCATTTGAACAAGAATTTTCCGACTATGTTGGCGTAAAACATAGCGTTGGCGTGAATAGCGGCACGGACGCTCTGATGATGCCACTCTGGATGTGCGGCATTGAGCGCGGTGATGAAGTCATTACCACGCCGTTTACCGCCATTCCAACGTTTTCTGCTATACGGCATATTGGCGCAAAACCGATATTTCTCGACCTTGAGCCGGATACATTTTTGATGAATCTCGACCAACTCAGAAGTAAAATTACCGAGCGCACCAAAGCTATCGTTCCGGTGCATCTTTTCGGCAACGCTGTGGATGTGGAACGGATTCGAGATATTGTCGGCAAGGATATGTTTATCGTCGAGGATTGCGCTCAATCGCATGGCGCAAAGGTGCGCGGCAAAATGACGGGTTCGATGGGCAATTTTGCGGCGTTTAGCTTCTATCCGACAAAAAATCTTGGTGCTTACGGCGACGGCGGCTTAGTTGCAACCAATGACAAGGATGCAGCTGATTTGATGAAAAAACGCCGTATGTACGGCATGATTAGCAAAGATGAATTTGTGACCGACGGCATTAACACGCGCTTGGATGAACTTCAAGCCGCAATTTTGCGCGTAAAATTGCGCCATCTGGACGCAATGAACAAGCGCCGCCAAGAACTTGCGGCTATTTATGCGGATTTGCTCCCGAAAGAACATATCAAGCCGCAGGCTGTCCGCGAAGGCATGGAGTCGGTCTGGCACGTGTACAGCGCCACAGTGAGCGGTCGCCGCGATGAACTCTTGCAATTCCTCGAAAGCCGCAATATTCAGGCAAATGTCTATTATCCAATGCCAACAACGAAGCAAAAAGGCTACGTTGCAGCATTTGGCGAGGGTGCGCCCGCGCTGCCCGTGACGGAGCATCTTTCCAAGCACATTATCGCCTTGCCATTTTACCCGGAAATGGATGTGAAAATCATGGAAACCGTTGCAAAAGCAATTCGTGAGTTTTATGGCGTGTAAAGAATTCTTTGCGTGAGAAGCGCATCATTTCTGCATAAATACGGAGTTATTATGGAAGTACCGAGTTTCGTTCAAACCTCGCCGTCAATCTTCTCCGACATGAATGATGAGTTGGAAATTATTCATGAACTTGATATTAGTCATATCGAAACGGAGAGCGATAATGCACTGAAGAACACCTTTTCGGATCGCCAGCAGCATTTGCTGATAGATGCTCTTTATGCTTCGTGGAAAGCACCAAAAGCGAAGACGTTTGTGGCAATGGCAAATGTTGGGCTTTTTCATGGATTGCATTTACCGCCCGTTGTCCCTGATTTCATGCTGAGTTTGGGTGTTGTTTTTCCCGACAACGCTTGGGAGAAAAATCACCGGGCATACTTCACGTGGGAATATGGGAAATTGCCTGAACTGGCGGTTGAAATTGTCTCCAATATTCGCGGCAAAGAGTTGGACGAGAAACTTGACCGCTATGCGTTTATCGGCATTCCAAACTATGTCGTTTTCGACCCCGCCGGGCATTATGGTGCGGAAACGCTACGATTATTTGCCTTGAAAGGCACAGAGTACGAGTCCGTACAAGGCTTTGAGCGGATCGGAAATTTGGAAATGGGCTGCACGCTTTGGACAGGCACATACAGAGGCATGACCGATACATGGCTGCGCTGGACAGCACCAGACGGAAGCCTTTTGCCAACATCTGAAGAATGTGCCGAACACGAGCGTGAACGTGCCGAACACGAGCGTGAACGCGCTGAAGAAGCATTCGTATTAGCTTCAGAAGAACGTTTGCGGGCGGAGCGCCTTGCTGAAAGGCTTCGTGCGCTTGGCATCAATCCCGAAGAGGTGTAAACGATGCAATTACAAACATTATCCGAATGGAACACTGGCGTGGAAGTCCTGCACAATAGCGACTTCCACGCTTTGACGTTTGACGTGCGAAATCTTCTGCCTCAAACACTCACCTACTGCGGCAATGCCGTGTATTTAGCGCGAAGCCTAGCATTAGAGCGGGTTTCGGCGATATTGACCACACGCACGGCGCTGGATGAATTGCTGAAAACAGCGTCCATTCCTGCGGGAAAGGGCATTGCCATTTCAAGCGCACCTAAAAATGATTTTTTTGCGTTTCATAATCATCTTGCCGCCAAGACTGATTTTTACACTCGTCCCAACAATACGAGTATTGGTGCGGGCTGCACGATTGGAAAGTTTGCCAGCATTGACGCGCATAATGTGGTGATTGGCGATGGTGTGGTCATCGAAGACTTTGTGCGCATTGGCGCAAATACGGTCATTGGCAATGGTACGATTATTCGCTCCGGCACGGTCATCGGCGGCGATGGTTTCCAATTTATGCGTTTCCCCAACACCGTCGGAAAAGTTGCTCATGCCGGAGGCGTAAGTATTGGCGCGGGTGTGGAGATGCAAGCGCACTGCATGATTGACAAACACATCTTCGGCGGTGATACCATCATCGGGAATGACACAAAACTCGCCGACGGCGCTCACATTGCGCATTGTGCGAAAGTCGGGGAACGCTGTTTGATTGCCGCAGGAGCAATTATCTTGGGTAGCACGGTTGTCGGGAACGATGTTTGGGTTGGTCCGGGGGCAATCGTTTCCAACGAATTGGATATTGGCGACAAAGCATTTATCACACTGGGAGCAGTCGTCACGCGGAATGTGGGCGTGGGCGAGAAAGTCAGTGGTAATTTTGCCGTTCCCCACGACCGCTTTTTGGAACATTTGCGGGAAATTCGTTGACGATATTTTCACGAAGTTTCCGTATCTTTGCAGTCTTTGGCAAAATTTTCGCTTCATCTATCCGTCAAACTCTTGACTTTCCTGCTTTCGCAATGAATACAACCGATTACTCTCTGTCCATTATTGTTCCGGTCTATAACGAAGTAGAATTGCTTGCTCCGGCGATACGCCAGATTGATGCTTTCATCAGACCACATTTCATAAAGCATGAAATCGTGATTATCGAAAGTGGCAGCACCGATGGCACAGGCGAACTTTGTGACCGATTGGCAAATGAACTTCCCAGCGTCCGTGTAGTGCATGAAGGCGGACGCAATGGCTTTGGGTCGGCACTGAAACGCGGGTACAAGGAAGCTGCGAACGATTGGGTCTGGTTTGTTACCGCCGATACGCCGTTTCCCTTGGAATCTATCGTGGAAGCAAAAAAACTTTTCCCGCAATACGATTGTGTTCTGAGCTATCGTTCCGAGGACACGCGCAAAAGTTTCTTTCGCAAGATTCAATCGGTCGTGTACAACACCCTCGTCAAAACCACGCTGGGACTGCGTGTCAAACACGTCAACTCTGCCTTCAAAGTCTTTAAGCGCGAGGTCATTCAATCACTGCCACTGATTTCCAATGGCTGGTTTATTGATGCCGAAACACTCTACTGGCTCACCCAACGCAAAGTCCGCTACACCGAAATCCCCGTACCGCTTATAGACCGCACAGGTGGTCATTCCACGATTACGCTTTCTACACCACTGACGTTGCTCAAAGAATTACGGCGTTTTTTGCAGGAGCGCAAAAAATTTCAATAAGTTTCTGATCCCACCTCTGCTATGCGTATTCTCACGGTACTTTCCCGCATCCCGTATCCTCTCACGGATGGCGGAGCAATTCTTTCTTACAATACCCTTAAATTTTTGCACCGTGCCGGACATGAACTCCACGTCGTAGCACTCAACACCAACAAACATTTCCAGCCGCCGGAGGTGCTGCACGATGTTTGCACGAGCATTCAAACGGTCGCAATCAATACCGATATTACGCCTTTGGGAGCGCTTCGCAGCGCACTTCGGGGAGAATCCTATATTTCGAGCCGCTTCTATTCCGAGCCTTTTAAGCGTTTGCTTTTGAAAACCCTGCAAACAACGCCTGTGGACGTTATTCATCTCGACCACACGCTCATTGCGTGGTATGCCAAGTCCATTCGCCAACATTTAGCCCAATATCCTCCTGTTGTTTTGCGGACGCATAACGTTGAGTATATGATTCAAGAGCGCCTTGGCAATCAAGAAACAATGCCGCTCCGCCGTTGGTATCGCCATTATGCCGCCGCACGAATGAAGGCATTTGAACGGCGCTATTTTTCGGAGTGCGACGGCGTAATCGCTATCACGCCCGAAGACGCGGCGGAAATTCGCACAATGGGCTACACAGGCGCTTTGGAGGTTGTTCCGGCTGGTGTGGATATGAGCATTTTCGCCCCTGATCCAGCAATTACGCCGCTTCCTCAGACGCTTTGCTATATCGGCGGAATGGATTGGATGCCCAATCGTGAGGCAATGCAGTGGTTTATGGAGAAGGTCATGCCGCTTTTGCGTGAACAACTGCCGGAAGTCGCATTCCATCTGGCGGGAAAGCGGATGCCGCCAGACGTTCTTACCTACGGTGAACAGCCTAATGTCTATGTTCATCCCGACGTGCCGTCAGCGTCAGCATTTATGCAGTCTCACGAAATATTGGTGGTGCCGCTTTTAAGTGGTGGTGGGATGCGATTAAAAATTATCGAAGCAATGGCGCTGGGAATGCCGATTATTTCAACTCGCATCGGTGCAGAGGGTATAGCGGTGCACGACGGCGAAAGCGTTCTTTTTGCAGAAACCCCACAAGAATTTGTCCAAGCTATCCAACGTTTACTGGAAACCCCCGCACTGAAGCGGCATTTAGGAGAAAATGCGCAGCGCAGCGCCCGTGAGAATTATACGTGGGAGGCGGTTGTAGCGCGGCAAGTGCGGTTTTATGAAACATTGATGCAGCAAAGTTCGTAAAAAATTGAGTGGGCAAAGAAAATAAAACATACGTTCATTCGTTTATCCGAGTAAGAGGACAGAGAAACAAAAAACTCTTTGGTAAAACGCCAAGAAGTCCGTAGATTTGAAGTTTGCCTTTTCAGACTAATGACTCTTAATGTCGTGTCGAAAAGAGGCAGGGCAAGGCGTTTTATCCGCTATTCGATCGTACAAGAAGAATCTTTAGACTTTCACAAGAACCATGCGCATAACCAAACAATATACAAACCGCGAAAGTCAGTCGCTGGATAAATATTTGCAGGAAATCGGACGAGTTGAACTCCTGACAGGCGATGAAGAAATCGAAATCGCCAAGCAAATTAAAAAAGGTGGTGATGAAGGGCAATATGCAATGGAACGCTTGACCAAAGCAAATTTGCGCTTCGTCGTTTCGGTAGCAAAGCAATATCAAAATCAAGGTCTGTCGCTTGGCGACTTGATAAATGAAGGAAATTTGGGCTTGATTAAAGCAGCAAAGCGTTTTGATGAAACACGCGGCTTTAAGTTCATTTCCTACGCCGTATGGTGGATTCGCCAATCTATCTTGCAAGCGCTTGCCGAGCAGTCGCGTATTGTTCGTCTGCCGCTTAATCGCGTTGGTGCGCTGAACAAAATCGGCAAAAAGTATAGCGAGTTGGAGCAAGCATACGAGCGCGAGCCAACAAGCGCAGAGCTTGCCGAGCAGCTTGATATGAGCATGAGTGAAGTTACCGACACCATCAAAATTTCCGGACGACACTTGTCGGTTGATGCTCCGTTCAATGATGGCGAAGATAATCGCCTTTTGGACGTGCTTCCCAACGAACAACAGCCGCCGCCAGATCATGGCTTGATGGCAGAATCACTCCGCGTCGAGGTACGACGCGCTCTTTCGACGCTTTCCGAGCGTGAAGCAGAAGTTGTCCGGCTGTATTTTGGGCTTGATAACGAGCATTCGCTAACGCTGGAAGAAATTGGAGAACGCTTTAATTTGACCCGTGAACGTGTCCGCCAAATCAAGGAAAAAGCTATCCGCCGTTTACGCCACGCCTCGCGTTCAAAAGCGCTTCGGGCGTACCTTGGATAATGCGGAATTATTGCCAATTTGGGTTTGACAGAAGCATGGTTTCATGCACTGCCGTCCCAATGTTCCCTTACTTCATTACTTAGGTATCATCCTACTTGCAGACCCGAAAACAAGACATTCTCTTGATTTTCGGGTTTTTCTTGTTTGGCTGCACTATTCAATTTTTATCCTTTTTTCAAGATTATGGCACTCTTCGACAAATTCAAAGAAAAAGTCAGTTCCGCCAAAGAAAAGATGTCCGACAAAATGGCGGAAACACGAGAAAAAGTCAGCACTGCCGTAAGCAATACCAAAGAAAAGCTGAAATTTACTCGCCTCCGCGAAGGACTGACCAAAACACGCACCAATCTTGTGAACCGCTTGGCAGGTGCGCTTCTGCCCGGTCGCAAGATTGACGAGGCACTCATTCAGGAAATTGAAGAAATCCTCATTACCGCCGATATTGGCGTAAAAACGACCACCGCAATTATTGCATCCGTCCGTACCCGTGTGCGCAAAGAAGGTTTGGACAATGCTGCCGAACTCTATGATTTTATCAAACAAGAGATTCTCGGTATTCTGCAACAAGGGCGCGACAAAATCAAGTCTATGGCGGGCAATAAACCGTTTGTGATAATGGTCGTTGGTGTCAATGGTGTTGGCAAAACAACCAGTATCGGGAAACTCGCGCTAAATTTCAAAGATGACGGAAAAAGCGTCCTCATTGGGGCTGCCGATACATTTCGTGCTGCTGCCAGCGAACAGCTTGAAGTTTGGGCAGAACGAGCCGATGTGCCAATCATCAAGCAAAAACAAGGTGCAGACCCAGCCGCCGTTGCTTTCGATACGCTTCAAGCCGCTATTGCTCGTGATGCCGACCTCATTATGATTGACACCGCAGGACGATTACACAACAAAACGGGTCTTATGGCGGAGTTGGAAAAAATTAGCCGTGTAATGAAGAAACTCAAGCCTGAAGCGCCCGATGAGGTGTTTTTGGTATTGGATGCAACGACAGGACAGAATGCCATTCAACAAGCAAAAGAGTTCACCAAAGTTGCCCCGGTCACGGGCTTGATACTCACCAAATTAGACGGCACGGCAAAAGGCGGCGTGGTGATTGCCATTGCGAATGAGTTCAAAATTCCGGTGCGGTATATCGGTGTTGGTGAGAAAATTGGCGACCTTCAAGAATTTGACCCTGCTGAATTTGTTAATGCACTCTTTGAGACAGAAGAAGCGCACAGTAACGCGGACGCGGCTGCGCAATAATACCAAGCCTGATGTATCCTTTTCAACATTGCCCATGAATACCGCACAAAACCTTGATGAACGCGATATTTTTCTTCGCGGAAAGACAATTATTTTGAAAGCATTGAGTGAAAACGATGTGCTAACAAGCGGTTGGTATGGCTGGTTCAATAGCGAGGATGCAACAGAATTTGTCCAGCAGCGATACTTTCCGAATACGCTGCAAAAGCAACTCGAATTTTACCGTTCTGGCATTGCTAATTCTTCTACCAAAATTCAACTTGGCATCGTTCCAAACGGCATGAACACGATTGTTGGTGTCGTCAGTTTGAGCAATATTGATTTCCTCAATCGCAAAGCCGAGTTTGGTATTATGATTGGCGACAAAGCCGCACGGGGCAAAGGCTATGGCACGGAAGCCTGTGCGCTTATCGTGAAGCACGGCTTTGAACGCCTCAGTCTGAATAAAATTTATCTCGGCGTTCATGCGGATCACAAAGCCGCCATTCGCAGTTATGAAAAAGCGGGCTTCAGGCAAGAAGGACTCTTGCGTGAAGAGGTCTTGATGAACGGCATATACACCGATTCCGTCATTATGGGCATTCTCGCCAGTGAATTTCGCGCACAACAACAAGCATAACCACTATGACTACTCAACACCGCATCGTTGCTAGTATCGAAGCCCGCATGACCAGTTCCCGTTTGCCGGGCAAAGTTCTCATGGAAGCAGGTGGGAAGCCGCTTTTGCAAATACTTATCGAACGCCTCCGAAAATCGCGTTTTATTCAGGATATTGTCGTTGCCACAACGATTAACACTCAAGATGAGCCTATTATCGCGCTTTGCGACCGTCTTGGCGTGAAATCGTTTCGTGGGAGCGAACTCAATGTGCTGGAGCGGGTTTGCGGAGCGGCAAAATCGGTCAATGCCGAGGTTTTAGTCGAAATCACCGGTGATTGCCCGCTTGTTGACGTGAATTTGGTGGATGGCGTTATCGAAACATTTCTCCAGCACTTTCCCGAACGGCGCTATTTCTCGAACACGGGAGCAAATATTTCCATGCCTTGGGGCTTTGATGCGCAGGTGTTTTTGGCGCAAGACCTCTACGATATTAACGAAAATAATCCCGATAAGGACGACCAAGAACACGTTTCCTACCGTTTTTATCGCAAAGAAAGCGGTGAGCGCTATAAACCGCACTTTATCACCTACACAGGCGAACTGAATCGCCCTGAATTGCGCGTTACGCTGGATTACCGCGAAGATTACGAACTTATCAAAGCCGCCTACGAAGCGCTTTATCCGCAAAACCCCGATTTTACGGCGGCGGATGTCATTCGCTGGCTTGACCGCAATCCTGCACTGCGCGATGCAGCACTCCGCGTTCGAGCCGAGCGTGAGAAATAATTTTCGCCTTATACCAACTCAGAATTCAACACTCATCACACAACATTTTTTTAGCTATGATTACTGTCGCCAATTTAACGAAATCGTTCGGTAGCAAACTTCTCTTCGAGGACGTAACAGTAACGTTTTCGTCGGGCAATCGTTATGGTTTGACCGGTCCGAACGGAGCAGGAAAATCCACATTTCTCAAAATTGTCCAAGGCGAGGAAGAGGCTTCGGGCGGAACCGTATCGCTTCCCAAGCGCACGGGCATTTTGAAGCAGAACCAATTTGCCTACGACGAAAATCGTATTATTGACACCGTGCTTATGGGCAATACGATTCTCTGGGATGCGATGCAAGAGCGCGAAACGCTTTGGAGCGCCACCGATTTTACCGATGAAATGGGCATTCGCCTAGGTGAACTGGAAGGTATTATCGGGGACGAAAACGGCTACGAAGCTGAAACAGAAGCTGAACAGCTTTTGGAAGGTATCGGCGTACCATCCGAGAAACACAACGACTTGATGAAAACGCTTCCAGATC
>JAAFHM010000502.1 GCA_013298375.1 Ignavibacteria bacterium
AAACACGGAGGAGTTGCGTACGCTAAAGCAGAATTTAGAACAGCGCGTTTTTGCGCAGGAGCTATCGCCGAATTCAGCCGCAATGCACTTTTTGGCGGCACTCGAAGCATCGTGGCGTGTACACCGTGATTAAGAACGCGTGAGAATCAGGCTTTATTTTGGACATTCACTATTTGCATTGCCCGTGCTGCACCAAGTTCAATCAGCGTTTCCAAGGCGATAACCGACTGCTCAATCATTGTATCACGAGCCGAGATTTCACCGGGTGCGAAGGGGTTCAATACATATTCTACTAATTCGCCCGGACCAAATCGTTTGTCAATCCCGCACCGAAGCCGAAAGAACGATGGTGTGCCGAGTTCTGCTATCATCGAAGCCGTGCCGTTATGCCCACCGTCCGACCCCGAATTTTTCAAGTGAATACGCCCAACGGGGAAATTATATTCGTCCACGATAGCCACCATGCGCCCCACAGGAACACGAAATATTTTCCCCGCTTGCACGGCAGCTTTGCCGGAAAGATTCATGTAGGTTGTGGGCAGAACAACCAAAACATTACTATCCCGCACGGTGCATCGAGCCTCGTTCCATTCGCCTTTTCCGGCAGAAAAAAGCGAGGAATGCACCGAAAGCCCCTGCTTTTTGATTGAGTGCTTGCGGGCGAATGCCTCAGCGACCATCCAACCAATATTGTGGCGGGTCTCGGCGTAGCGTACGCCCGGATTTCCTAAACCAACAATGAGCCAGTCCATGACGAAAATGAGAAAAAGTACAACAGAAGAATTTGTGCGGAACCTCATAAAATGGAACTCGCCTAACTCTTTTGGGATAAAAAAGAATTAGGCGAGAGAGTAGTAATCGCATCCTCGCAATAACGAGGTGGATTACATGAACATCATCAAGACTTTACCAAGCGAGCCGATAAAACCTTCGGATTTGCTCAAAATGTCTGCAAAATGGAAATAGCGAACAAGACCAAAAGCAAATAGCGAGAAGCCAAAGGTTTCCATAAAGCGCTGCAAACCGGGGAAAGCGCTGGAACTATTAGAAAATGCGCCCGTCCCAATACCGATAAGTGCCATTGCAATTCCCGCAGCAAAACGTGGCGCGTGGAATAACGACGGAATTAACATCCCTAATAACCAACCAGCGGCAAGTGCAGCCACAACGCCGATGGTCGTTACAAGCGGATTCGGGTGCAATTCTTCTGCGTGTTCTGCGTGTGCATGAGACATGATACATCCTCCAAAAATTGGATTGAAAAAACTTGAGTGAAAAGAGAACTTCGATAATTATTGCAAACCAGAGCGCCCGACGCAAGCGGCGCGGACAGCCACGAAAGTACGCAAGGTTCAGAGACTAAGCAAGAAAATTTTGCGCAGCGCTTCTGTGAGGTTTTACCGTACTTCCGGCAACAAGGTATAATCGGGGAAATTGCCATGCAAACGCTCACCCGGCATACCAACCGTGACGGACTCCACAAGATATTTCCCACCAACAAAACAGCCCTTCCACGACTGCCCGACACCACCAAAAATCTCGTCTTTATCGCCCCGCGAACGGACGGTGTTGTGTCCAACCTTAAAGCCGCGTAACTCAGGCGCAATGCGCTTGACAAAGGATTCATCGTCGGTGGCAACCGAACAAACGAGCGAGCCGTTAGAAATATTCATTTCTTCAACAAGCTCTTCGGGCGTATCAACAACAACGATGCTGTCAATCGGACCAAACGGCTCATTTTGGTAGAGTTTTGCCTTGCGGGGCAGATTCATCATCGCACGAGGCGCAAAGTATGCCGAAATGTCTTGCCCAGGCAAAAAGCGCGATTCTTCCAGTTTGCCCTGATAAATACAGACCGCACCATGAGCAATTGCATCACTGAGCATCACTTGTAATTCTCCGACTTTTCGGCTATTGATAACAGGACCAAAATCCAATTTCGGCGGCGCATCGTCAGCATTTTCAACGAGGAGAGGATGCCCAAAAGTCAGCGTTTTGACAACAGACAAATACGTGTCCAAAAAATCCGGCACAAGCGAACGCTGGACAACAAAGCGCGGATAGGCGGTACAGCGCTGTTTGCCGTACTCGTAGCCTTTTTTTAGTTGCGCTGCAAGTGTATCCCATTGCGAAAAATTCCACACACCGTAGGCATTCAAGCCCTCCATTTCGAGCATATATCGCTTGTTGCGGTCATAGAATGCGGCTGCAATATCGCGTCCATTGGATTTTCCGCCCACAAACGCCAAGCAATCAACGTTTTCATTACGCACCAGCGCCTCGCTCAATTCACCACCGGAGCCGCTTATAAGCGACAGAGGCAGTCCCGCACGTCGTCCCAACGCAAAGGCAAGCGTCAGTGTAAACAAGCCGCCATCGGACGGAGTTTTCGCAATAACGGAATTGCCGGCAAGTGCCTGTACAAGCGTTGCATGGAACAGTACCGACATAGGATAATTCCACGAAGCAATATTAGATATGAGTCCAAGCGGTTTGCGGGCGCGTCCGTGCAGCATGACTTCGATATTGTCAATATACCACTGCACCCCGCTAATACACCGCTCAACGCTGACCATAGCTTGTTGGAAGGGTTTTCCAATTTCCCACACCAGCAAATACGCCAAAAGTTCTTGGTGCTTTTTGAGTTCATCCAAACAAGCACTAACGCGGGATTTACGGGTATCAAGATCGGTTTTTGACCAAGCAGCAAATTCTTGTTTTGCGGCTTGAGCAGCTCTTTTGCCGGATTCAAGATCAAGCATGGGATAATATCCAAGTGGAGAACCGTCCACAGGCGAGAGAAAGAGCTTGCCGTTGCCAGGATTGCGCCATTCACCGCACTTGAGATTCAGAGGATTGCCATTAGAAGCAAATGCTTCGGGAATAATGGATTGAACGTGCGATACCAGATGCTGCCACTCGGCTTCGGGTTTTACAATGGACATAGCTTCTCCAAAAGAATAAACGATCAATAATTATCCCCGTTGTAGAGGTGGGTAAGAGTACGGCAGGAATTTGCAAAAAAATGTGCGTTTTTGCAAACCAATATCGAAATTTATCGCTGCTGATGATCACTGTATAACCCGACTGGTCAGGTTCTGTGCCGCTCGGCAGGTTTTTCTGGCACTTTTATCGGCTGATAACTGCGTAGCAACCTCATCGGACAGCAGCCCTTCTGCACTTCTTCGTCACGTGGGCGAAATAATATCCCACCGATCAACGTTCCTCAACGTCCACTGCTGACCGCCGATTCAATCACGCCGCTCTCCACCAAATGCCGCACGGCTTCTACATCATCATAAACCACGCGGTCAATGTCCATAAACGGCACAACGGCACGAATAGCGGCACGAACCGCTTCCAAGCGTTCACTGGAGCGCAAAGGTTTCAGAAAGTCCACGCCCTGTGCGGCGCATAAAAGCTCAATCGCCAATACTCGTTCTAAATTCTGCACGACACGCCAGCCTTTTTGCGCAGCAATACTGCCCATTGAGTTATGATCTTCTTGATTGGCACTGGTTGGGATAGAATCTACACTCGCGGGGTGACACAACACCTTATTCTCCGAGACAATCGAAGCGGCGGTGTATTGCGCAATCATCAACCCTGAATTTAAGCCGCCTTTGGGCGCAAGAAAGCGCGGCAGACTGCTCAGTGCGCCATTGACCAAGCGTTCAATACGGCGCTCGGAAATATTTGCCAATTCCGCACACGCTATTGCCAGAAAATCCAGTGCCAGCGCCAACGGTTGCCCGTGAAAATTTCCACCTTCAAGGTGGAAGCCGTGTCCGGGA
>JAAFHM010000587.1 GCA_013298375.1 Ignavibacteria bacterium
TTACATCGCACAAATTGATGCAAAAGCCGGCAACAAGCCCGGAGAGAAGAATGCGTTTCATAACACAGAAATAAAAGGTTGAAAAAGAAATTTGCGATGGAAATCTAGTACACAAGCGGTCTCGGCATACCACTGGGCCAGCCCGCGCTCACGCCGGGACCAAATTTTGACCGCAACAGATAATGACAAGCAATCGTCCTAAATGGTCGCCAAGGCTCTGCAATCCGCATTAACTCTGCTTCAGTGGGGAGATTGGGTAAATTGTATAGCCGCATGACTGCTTTTTTGATAGCTGGGTCGCCAACGCCAAGAACATCAGGACGCTCCAAATGCCAAAACAAGAACTGCTCTGCCGTCCACGCGCCAATGCCTTTTACTGCTGTCAGTTCGGCAATAATTTCCGCATCGGTTTTGTTTGCAATCGCTGATAAATCCAGCTTTTTGGAGAAAACGTGTTCCGCCAAATGCAGCAAATACTCGGCTTTTTTGTACGAATTGAGCATTTGTTCCAATTCCGCTTTGGGTGTGGATAAAATCTGCTCTGCCGTCGGACTTTCGTTGCCATACCGAACACGCATCGCTTGAAGAATGCCGATGGTTACGCGCTCTGCGCTGCGTTGCCCGATAATACCAAAAGCGAGTGCGCCAAAGTGATTCTGCGGCGTGAGTTCCAGACGGCGCGACACATCAAGATCTCCAATCTCTTCAATGACCGCTCCGAGAAAGGCATCTGCCTTGAGTAAATGCTCTTTTGCTTGTTTGAACTGGTTCGCAATCATTGCTGCGCCTTCACAATCGTTACCAAAACTCCGTTCAAATCTCGCACCCAAGCCAATTCGATTCCCCAAGGCTTGCGGTGTGGTGGAAGTACCGTGATTGCGCCGTTGTCTAATGCTTTTTGATACTGCCCTTCCAAATCATCAGTCATCACAGCGAGATTCATTCCGGCAGGCTCGGTTTCGCGGGTGTTTGCGTGGAATGTGGCATAGTTGTGCTGACGCTCCATGCTATCAAATCCGAAAGCAAGCGTGAAGCCTCCTAAATCAAGTTCGCCGTAATTTCCATCGGGGCTGAGGCTTTTGCGTTTTGCGCCAAAGGTGGATTCGTACCAAGCGAGTGTTTCTGAGACGTTTCGGACGTAGAGGCTGAGTTGTGCAATGCGAGAATTCATTACCGTTCCTTGAAAAAAGTGAAAATTGTTAGTGTGAACGGTACAAAGTTAGCTTACGGCACATCCGAAAAATTGGAGAATATTGCTGTTTTTTGGAGCGTTTTTGGGGTGATGTGAGCGTATTTTTTGTAGGTATTGATGAAGTGCGATTGATCGGTAAAGCCGAGTGTATAGGCTATTTCGGTGAGCGATTTTTCGAGGAACATGAGATTTCGTGAGGCATTCAGGCGCAAGTGGAGTTGGTAGGTAATCGGCGCAAGCCCTGTTTCTTCTTTGAAAACACGCAGCAAATGGAACTTGCTCAAACAGGCTTCGTCGGCGATCTCGTCGAGGCTGATTTTCGTTGTGAAATGTGCTTCAATGTAGCGTCGTGCCTTGCTTACAGCCCAATGCTCTGCTTCCCCTTGGTGATGTGGATTGGCACTATCGCTCGTTGAAATGAGATACGCAAAAACCAGTTGTAATGCTTCTTCCAAGCTGTTTGTGCTGTCAAAGTCTGATAAAAGCTGATGGAACGCTTCGGCGTGCAAAGGAAACGGCGTAAAACCATGAAACTGCGGCAATGTTACGACTTCTGCCAAGAGAGGCTCTATGCAATGTGGGGCGATATTGAGAATGGAAGCCTTCCAGCCGACATTTGGGTCGGGTTTCCCTTTGTGAACAAGATTCGGCGCGATATAAAAAACATCTCCCTGAGCAAGATTCCACGCCGTTTCGCCAACAGTAAACGTTCCATTTCCGGCTTCAATGATGCCGATTTGGTATTGTTTCGGGAAATAGTAAATATCATCCCAGTATTTGCCGCTAAATTCAAGTATCACGATGTCATCTGAGCCGTGAAGCGGGGTTCGTGAAAAAGTAATGTCGAGCGTTGGTTTCATTGACTAGATTTCGCAGAAATGCAAAAAGGCAACAGTATGTTGTGAAGCGAATAAACTAAAGAATTTGAGGACATTATCAAAGTTTTAGCTTTTGTATTCGTATCATACGCAACGAGGCAATATGCCCCAAAAACGCAATCGGCACAACAACCGTCGGCAGCCACACAAACGGGAACGAGAGAATGACGGTATTCGCAGGCTCGTTCATAAACACGCGAAACGGAACGGGAGTAGATAACACCGCAACGATGACGATATTGAGCAAAATCGCTAATGAAACCCAATTCCACACGATAAGCGCCGTGCGAGGCATTTTCTTTCGCGCGAGTAACCATGCTACTATTGGAGCGGTCAATCCCACAAGAATATCGAAATTGCGCCCTTCAAACGTCATTTGCACGGGAATAATTCCTGCCAAAAACAACTGCCACAAGATGATTTCCATTGCTACGCGAAAGGCTTGAAAACCCACTATCCATGCGGGAGAAAGAGCGTTCAAAAGTTCCCCTGCCTTTTTGGAACGAGCAAATACGGCAAGCCCCAGTAACGTCGGTGCGACGAGCAAAAAAAGTCGCGGCGGTTGCGCGTCCAACTGCCAGAGAAACGACGTAGATGCTATGCCCGCCGTGAGTACAAGCCATACTCCCAAGCCCAATGCAGAAAAGGTAATGATGCGTGGATTGGAGTTCGTTTTTTGGACGGCAACACGCATGGAAGCCAGCAATAATGCTGTGAGTGCAAGCGTCAGAGCTATAAACTCCGCGTTCAAAAGGAGTGGTGTGGGTTTCATACAATGAGGATTATTCAGGTGTGAGAAATTGTCTCAATTCTTCTTGGTGTCTCGTTCGTGTTTCATGCTTTATGCTTGCGCGAGGCTTTGTTTATAGGCTTTCAAGCGTTTGAATACTTGAAAATGCAAGAATAAAATCGTCGGTGGTGCGAAGGCGGGAATCCATGAAAACGGAAACTCTGTGATGCCCGAAACGCCCCTACCGCCTGTTGCAATCGCCTCACGTGCTGCGAAAATTGCCATTATGAGCACGTTCACAATATCCAAAATGCCAAAGATATTCCACGCAATAACGGCTGGGAAGCTCCATTCTTTGCGGTTCTTGACTGCCCATGCAA
>JAAFHM010000517.1 GCA_013298375.1 Ignavibacteria bacterium
GTCACCGGCTATTGGGAGCCTCTATCGTGTAGAAGGAAAAAAACTTGTTTCGTCGCCGTCGTTCAAAAATCTGTCACTGCTCATAGAAACATTGCGAGGACAATCATTTATGGGGGCTGATAGCCTGAAGCCACTGTTTTTGCCGCAAAAAAATGCCCGCATCACGTGGAACCCCGAAGCATTAGGCGAAGCCTTGACATTTATCAACGATTATCAAAAATTCAGCACGGAAATACTGCCGAAAATGCCCACCGATTGGCGAGAAATTGCCAAAATTGGTGCTGCTACGGGCTTAGAATATAGCGTCAGCACGGCTCTTGCGAAAGCATACTCTTTTGAAGAAATGAGAAAATCCGCATCTTCCATCGGCAAACTTGAAAACGAATTACGAGCGGAAGTACAAGCATTCAAGCTCCTGGCACCCAATTTATCCGCCACGCTCAACGAACTGCACAACGTCAATCTGCATGGTATGGCTGAAACCCTTGAATCGCTGGTGCGGCTTCAAACATCCGATATTCTCGCGGCTTCCTATCGCATATTGCTGCGAGAGCGCCTCTACACGCCTTCCAAGGAAAAATCCCGTTCCCCTCAAACACCCTTGGCATCAACGATGTTTAATCTGAACAGCGAAGATGAAGCCATGGTCTATTTGGCGGCGCAGCGCGACCGCGTTACCGATATTGCCACGTTTTTAGCCGAGCCGTTGGTGAGTTTTTCTGTCAACCAAGGCTTTGCCTCGGCATATTCCGGCGAACCGAATGTTGTGCAGTGGCAAAAAATTCTTATCGCTCTGCGGAGTTACACCAATAAATCTCCCGGAAATGCACTTGCGCGGCTCGAAGGGCTGATAATGGATTTAATCACGCTCACGCCCGCTACACTCCAAACAAAACTCAGCGGACGCGCTAATACTGCGCTTGGCGGCGACACATTCTTTGCCCAGCGCTGGAACGACATTCGGATTGAGGCAATTCGCAAATCCTCTCCTTCCAGAACAGCACCGCCGCCTACGCCGCCAAAAACCGTTCCGAATAAAAAATAACAACAGCGGTACGCCCCAACACCCAATCAGCAATTCAGCATCTTGACATCATATCCCAATTTCCACGGAGCAGAACCATGAATCTCGAACTCAACGTTGAAAAGATCTACCAGCCCATCTCTGAGGCTAAACCGTCGGGCGATTATCTCTACTACGAAGCCGTGTACGACCAAATACGCGAAGCACGGCGCGAAGACGATGCCTCGCTCCCACAAGGAATTTGGCAAACCGATTTGAAAAAAGCAGACTGGCAGAACGTCATGGCACTCTGTCTGGATGTATTGGAAAATCGCAGTAAAGATTTGCAAGTCATGGCATGGCTTACTGAGGCACTCACACGCATTCACGGCTTTGAGGGGCTTTTCTCAGGGCTGCAGATCATGTATGATTGCTGCGAAATCTTCTGGGACGATATGCACCCGCAAATCGAAAACGACGGGCTGGAGGACAGCGACAAAGATGCCCGTTTTGCGCCGCTTATCTGGCTGAACGACAAACTGCCCTTGCAAATCAAACGCATACCGCTCACCGCACCAAGCATCGGCGAAGAAGGCTTCTATTCGTGGTTGCAATACGAAGAAGCATTGCAGTTGGACGCTATGGCAAGCAAAGACCCAACGCGCTTGCAAACGGCACAGCAAGACGGCAAAATCACCCTGGCGCAATTCACCGAAAGTGCCATGATGACGCAATACACCTACTACAAAGATTTATACGCTTTGATGATAACTCTCAGCGAAAAATCTGAGCAGTTAGCAAAATTTATCGTCGAACACGACGGCAAAGAATCACCAACGATGATTGCCGTCCGAGCGACGATTCAGTCAATTATCCATTTTGTGCGGACGACTCTGCGCGACCGTGCCAATGAGGAGAAGCCCGCCGACACCACAAGCGATACGCCCTTTCCCGATGACGAATTTGGCACTGCTGACGGGGCAGACGACGGCTCTGGCGTTCCCACAGGGCGCATCCGCACCCGCGCCGAAGCGTACAGGCTTTTGGCGCGGACTGCCGAATATCTGCTCCGCACCGAACCCCACAGCCCCGCGCCCTATCTGGTCAAACGCGCTGTTGTTTGGGGAAGTATGTCGTTGCCACAACTTTTGCAAGAACTCTTGCGCAAAGGCACCAACGTGGACGATATTTACGAACTCCTCGGAATGAGCGAAAAGAAAATAGAATAACATCAAGCTAACCCACTCCGCCAACGATACTTCATCTGCCCTTTTCGTGTCAGAGAGTGTTTACGGTGGTCTCTTTTTCATATTTTTTGGACTGTTTTTATGCCTGAAAGTATTCAACACAAACTGAGTCGCGTCCGACCTCCGCGTGTGCAAATCACGTACGATGTGGAGATTGGCGATGCGATTGTGATGAAGGAGTTGCCTCTTGTCGTCGGCATTCTTGCTGATTTGGCGGGCGACACCAAATTGCCGACAAAATTAAAAGAACGGAAATTTATCGAGATTGATCGCGATAATTTCCATGATGTGCTTGCGGGGCTGAAGCCTACGCTGGTGGTGAAAGTTCCCAACCGCTTGCCCGGGAGCGAAGGAAAAAAAACTGCTTTTTCATTGGATTTTGCGCATTTGGACGATTTCCATCCCACCAGCATCGCGCAAAAAGTGCCGGAACTCAAAAAAGTCCTCGAGGCTCGGCAGCATCTCAACGATTTGGCATCGAAGCTCGATGTGAACGAAAAAATGCAGGACGCGCTGCTTGCGCTGCTCGCCGACCCGGCTACGCTAAAAGATAATTTGACCCAGCTCAAAGAACTCAAAGCCGCCGATTTGACCGCAGAATTGCAGCCACTATTAGCACCTCCACCATCAGACGAAGCAGAACCTTCTTAACTTTCCGGAGAACAAACAATGGCTGAATTAAAAGAATTAGCTGCTTCTCTCAAGCCGTTTGTCCGCAATGATGCTGGCGAATTAGACCCGGCGAAAGTGGAGGCATTTACCCTACTGCTCAATGAAATGGGCGAATACATGTCGGCGGCAGTAGAACTGACCGAAAGTAACATCAAAAACGACTTGGTGGCGATGCTCATGGAAGCGATTGCGCGGCTGGACGACACACTGACCAACCAGCTCAACGAAATTCTGCATCACGAAAAATTCAAAGCATTGGAAGCCTCGTGGCGAGGGCTGTTCTATTTGGTACAAAACACCGAAACCAGCACCATGCTCAAGCTCCGACTGCTTCCGGCGACCAAAAAAGAACTTCTGAGCGACCTCGAAAAAGCAACCGAATTCGACCAAAGCGCACTTTTCAAAAAAGTCTATGAGGAAGAATACGGAACCTTCGGCGGCAACCCATTCAGCCTGATGATTGGCGATTACGAGTTCGGGCGGCATCCGCAAGATATGTCGCTGTTGGAAAAACTTTCCGGCGTAGCGGCGGCGGCACACGCTCCGTTTATTTCGGCGGCATCTCCGGCGCTTTTCGATATGCAAAGTTTCACCGAACTCGGCATTCCGCGCGATTTGGCGAAAATCTTTGAAAGCACCGAACTTATCAAATGGCGCTCCTTCCGCGACAGCGAGGATTCGCGCTATGTGACGCTTACCTTGCCGCATATTCTCTTGCGCCTGCCCTACGGACCGGACACGGTTCCGGTGGAGGATTTCTTCTTCGTGGAAGACGTTCCGGGCAGACAAGTAGCGGCAAG
>JAAFHM010000239.1 GCA_013298375.1 Ignavibacteria bacterium
AGACCCACCAGTAGTGGGCTACCGCGCCGCGCACCGATGAGTTTATCCGGCTCCAACGTCGAAACGACGGCAATACCAAATGTTCCTTCTACTTCGCAGAGCGCTAGACGTACCGCTTCGGTGAGGTCGTGTGTTTTTTCGTAAAATGAGTGGATGAACATTGTTAAAACTTCGGTATCGGTCTCAGAACGAAAGACATAGCCGAGTTTTTGGAGACGCTGTTTGATAGCGGAATAATTTTCGATAATGCCATTGTGAACAAGAGCAATCGTCTCGGCAGCGTCGGTGTGCGGGTGTGCGTTGACATCATTTGGAGCGCCGTGCGTCGCCCAGCGTGTATGCCCAATGCCAAGTGAGCCGCGTAATTGCTGCTGTTTGACACTTTTTTCGAGTTCGCTCACTTTACCAGCTTTTTTGCAGATTTCCAGACGGGCGCTACCGTTCACGCCAGTTGACAATGCGATACCGGCAGAGTCGTAACCGCGATATTCCAAGCGCTTCAGCCCGGTCAGAATAATGGGGGTTGCATTTTTTGAACCAATATAACCAACGATTCCACACATGGACAATACCTCGTTTTTCGTGAAGAGAATACGGTGAAAAAGCCATAACTGTTCGGGTTTTACGATGATTTCACTCATTCGCCCCCTTGATAAAGGGGGAACGGGGGATTTTTTGCGGACAATGATTTGCGGACAACGATTGATTTGATGCGGTGATCACCGTTTAATCCCCCGTTCCCCCTTTATCAAGGGGGCGAATACGACATCATTTTGCGCACCTGAATAGTTACAAAAAGACTACTAATCTACACTTTTCCGTACAAATTATTGCAAGCAAAAAAAAGCCGCACGATTTCTCGTGCGGCTTTTATGGCATTGTGCTTGTCGGGGCGACATGATTCGAACATGCGACGTCCAGTTCCCAAAACTGGCACTCTACCGGGCTGAGTTACGCCCCGAGCCGACATAGCTAACTGTCAAGACTTCAAAGATACGACTTTTATACGACACTTGCAAATTTTCCGTTCATATTTATTTTTTCGTTAGGTTTTACGCCCTCGCGCTTGAAGAAATCTTTCACATTTTGCGCGGCTTGCCGAATACGATGCTCATTTTCAATAAATGCAATCCGCACATATTCGTCGCCGTAAGGACCAAAACCAATTCCCGGACTGACCGCAATTTGCGCCTCAGTAATAAGTTTTTTCGCAAACTCAAAACTGCCTAAATGACGGAAATGTTCCGGTATTTTCGCCCAGACGAACATACTGGCTTTCGGCTCTTCCATCTCCCAGCCCGCACGATTAAAGGATTCCACGAGAACTTTCATGCGTTTTTCATACGTTTGCCGAATGATTTCCACGTCGTTGTCGTGATTGTTTAGCGCTTCGATAGCGGCGACCTGCAAGGCAGTATGTACGCCATAGTCGTAGTAACTTTTGATTTTTGCCAATGCGCCCACCAATCGCTCATTTCCGACCATAAAGCCCGTCCGCCAGCCCGCCATGTTATAGCTTTTTGACAACGTAAAAGTTTCGACAGCAACATCCTTCGCGCCGTCAATCTGCATGATGGAAGGCGTTTTGTAGCCATTGAAGGAGATGTCAGCGTAGGCAATATCGCTCACAACATAAAACCGCTCTTTTTTTGCCAATTTGACCAACTCTTTGTAAAAATCCAGTTCGACGGTAATGGTCGTGGGATTATTCGGAAAATTCACCACAACAAATTTCGGCTTGGGAATAGCTTCACGAATAGCTTTGTGGAGATTGGCAAAAAAATCTTCATCTGGCGAAAGTTTGACGCGATTGACGTTGCCGCCAGCAATCACCACGCCGTAGGTGTGAATCGGATAGCTGGGGTCAGGGACGATAACCAAATCGCCCGGATCAACCGTTGCCAGCATAAAGTGTGCGTAAGCGTCCTTAGAGCCAATAGAGGAAATTGCCTCGCGCTCATGGTCGAGATGCACGTCGTAGCGACGCTCGTACCATTTGCAAATCGCCTCGCGCAAACGCACAATGCCTTTCGATGCCGAGTAACGGTGTGTTTTCGGGCGTTGCAGTACCTCGACGGCTTTTGCGATAATTTCCGGTGGCGTGTCGCCGTCGGGATTGCCCATGCTGAAGTCAATGACATCCTTACCTTCGTGCCGCTCTTTCATTTTGAGGTCGTTGATGAGGGCAAAGATGTACGGCGGCAAACGTTTAATGCGGTTAAATTCGATTTCGTTAAACATACGAATAGAGAAAAATAGTTGAAGACACGAATGTATGGGGGGTACATCGTAGTTTCGGATTATTCAGGATTGGGGAGCCGTAGCGATTGTCCTAATCAGCAGAAACACTCATCTCGGCAATCTGCTCCGGCGTAGCGCACGGCAGTTCGAGGAAAAATGTCGCACCATTCCCCAATGTACTGTGGCAGCCGATACTTGCGCCCATCGCATCAGCAAGTTTTTTAACGATAGACAGCCCAAGCCCCGTCGAATGCTCTCCGGCGGTGGGGCGAGCAGAAAGGCGTTGAAATTTTCCGAAGAGTTTCGTTAAATCCTCTTCGCTCAATCCCGGACCTTGGTCTTGAATTTCCAAACGCACTACTGTGTGCGCTTCTTGCCCATTCTCGGAGACATGGCGCTGAGATGCACGTACCATAATGGATTTGCCGTGAGGAGAGTATTTAAGGGCATTTGAGATGAAATTATCGCAAATTTGCTGTAACGCAAATTGGTCGGCAAATACAATCGCGGCAGGTTCGATGTCCATCTGAAAGGTGATGGTTTTGTTTTCCGCTTGTTTGCGGTACTGCTCCGTAATTATCTGCAATACTTCGCTTAAACGAATGGGTTGCTGCTCAAACGTTACGGCTCCACGCTCCAAGGCATTAGCATTGAGCAACTCAGCAATCAACGTGAACATTCGGTCGGAAGTCGAGAGAATCGTCTGTTCAAACTCTTTTCGTATTTGCTGCGGCAAGGTTTCGTCATAAACAAGCGCGTCAGCAATACCGCGAATGGCGCTGAGAGGGCTTTTCAGGTCGTGGGCGACAATGCCTAATAATTCATCTTTGTCGAGGTTGAGCTGATGCAATTTCTCATTGACAATTTGCAACTCTTGATTGCGTTGCAAAAGTAGGTCTTTGGTGTGCTTGAGTTCTAGATGAGTTTTGATGCGTGCAAACAACTCGGCTGCATTGTAGGGTTTCGTGATATAATCCACCCCGCCCAACTCAAAGCCTTCGACAATGCGCTTTTTATCGGTAAATGCTGTTAAAAACACGATAGGAATGTCGCGGGTTATAGCCGAACTTTTCAAACGGCGTGTTACTTCAAAACCGTCCATTTCGGGCATGGAAATATCCAAAAGCAACAAATCCGGCAAACGCTCGGCAACAGCCGCCAATGCCGCTTCGCCACTGGTACAGGTACTGACACTGAACCCACGCTTTTGGAGCATTATGCCCAAAAGATTGATGTTTTCTTGGACATCATCAACGATAAGGATGTGATTTGTATATTCCATGGATAGAGTGAGATGGATGCACCAACCGACAACGCTCAAAAGCCTTCCAAGCATTGAGTTTTTTACAGAAAAGCACACCAAGATAAGAAGAAAAAAGTTGACATTGAACAATAAAACACACCGTTTATAGTTTCTCGCGTTTCATCTCACGCAAACGCCGTGCTGCTTCTTTGCCAAGTTTACTTTTGGGGTCGCATTTGAACGCCAGCGTATAGTATTTTACGGCTTCAGACTTGATTTTTTTTCGGTCATATACGCGAGCTAATCCCATCAGTGCTGGCGTGTGGCGCGAGAGAATGGTGAGTGATTTATTGTACATCGTAATCGCCTCTTCGTCACGGGATTGTAAGGCATAAACATCCCCCAAACCTTGCAGAACGAACATATTCGTCGAATCAATATCCAGCGCACGGCTATAACACTCAATCGCTTCGTTGAAACGCTTTTCATTGATGTAAAAAGTGGCAAACTCGCTTAATACTTCGACATTTTTACGGTCTGTCTCCATAGCGCGTCGGTACTCGTCTTCGGCGGCGGCGGGCTTCTTTTCTGCTCTGTAAGCGCTTGCCAAGATGCGCCGGGCGGTTACTTCGTCAAACGCCATTGCTTCTTGCGCCAAGCGTTTTGCTTCTTTGATGCTCCCGCCCGCAAACGAAGGGGCTTGCAGATAGTATTGTGCCATTGCAAACCGTGCGTTGGCGTGCTTGGGATTGATTTTGAGTGCTTTTTGAAACGCATCACGGAGACGGCTTGCCACCGATAACGCATCAATAAGTTCGCCATTTAATGCCTCCAAGCCATAGACTGCCCCAAGCCAATAGTAGTAATCGGCATTTTTGGGGCTGAAGTGAATCGCTCTTAGGCAATATTCCTCGGCTTTGTCAAGGTTTTTTCCTTGCACTATTTCCATCTGGCAAAGCCGACAATGCGCTTCACTATTGGTTGGGTCGAGCTTGAGTGCCGCTTCAAACGCATCTTGGGCAAACGTGTATTTGCGTAGTTCCATCTGCGCAATGCCATATTGTACAAGCGAATCGGAAGCGCTTGCAGGGCGCACCAATACTGCGGACGGGCGATTCACGGTCGAATCTGCCTTCCACGAGGTAGGCTGCCACAAAAGCGCATACACAGCGACAGGCTGGATGAGAAACACCACACAACCGCAATACATCAGAAAGGGAAGGCTTTTCATGGCATGAACAAGTGTTAAAAACAGGGACAAGAGCGTTTCCGCACAATTTACACACCCAAAGTTTTGCAAGAAAGACTTTTGTAGGCGAATACCACGAAAATAACACGAATTTGATAAAATCGTCAGGAATGTTTCGCCTCAATAGCTTTTTTGTTGCGAAAATGCTTGTGTTTTGAGATATTAAACTTCTGTAGATAGTCACAAATAGTTCAGGAGTTTCTGTTTCTCACCCCACCACTAGAGCAGTTATGAGAATCCTTGTTATCGAAGACGAAAAAAAAGTCGCCAGTTTTATTCGTCAAGGACTGAGCGAAGAAATGTATGCCGTTGATGTCGCCTACGACGGTGTAGAGGGCTTAAAAATGGCGCTGGAGACATATTACGATGCCATTATTTTGGATGTGATGCTTCCGAAAAAAGACGGCATGACGGTTATTCGGGAATTACGCGGCACGGGTTGTGTTTCGCCTGTGCTGATGCTGACTGCCCGCGCTGGCACACAAGACCGCGTACAAGGACTTGATTTGGGTGCTGATGATTACCTCACCAAGCCATTCCACTTTGAAGAACTCGCTGCCCGCGTCCGCTCACTACTGCGGCGCACTGGCACGGAAAAAACCATTGTTCTGTCCTGCGGTGAACTTTCGCTTGATACCGTGACGCACCGCGCCTCGCGGAGCGGCAAAGAGTTTGAACTCACTACCAAAGAATATTCCCTTCTCGAATATCTCATTCGCAACAAAGGTCGCGTCCTCAGTCGCAGCCTGATTCAGCAGCACGTTTGGTCGTACAGTTTCGATACGGAATCGAATATTATTGATGTCTATGTCAAGCGTTTGCGTGGCAAAATCGGCGACGAAGGTGCAGCACGGATGATACGCAGTGTGCGCGGCGTGGGCTACATCATGCGCGAACCCGACCCAAGCGCTCAGACAGGGGACGACGACGATGAATAACACGCCAACACCCCTCGACCTCAGCGACGACGGCTTCTACACGCCCATCCAAGGAAGTCTCCATAGCGTGCAGGAGCAGTTCGACCTTTACCAAAGAACCTGTTTTCCGGCGCGACCATCAGAATTTTTTGCCCTAGAATTATGCGGCGAAGCGGGTGAATTGGCGAATTTGGAAAAAAAGCGATGGAAAGGCAAGCCTATTGCGCCGGAGGCACTTGCCGATGAAGCCGCCGACGTGCTGATAGCGCTGATGAATTTTGCCAATGCAAGCGGTATCAATCTTGGAGAGGCAGTCCGCACAAAACTTCTCCGCATTGAGGCAAAACGTCAAGCACTGGCAGCAGAGGGTGAAGAATATTAAACGCAAAAAGCAACCGCACCACAGATGGAGTACGGTTGCTTTTTTTCATAAAAACGCTGTTTTACTTCTTAAATGCCGTTTTGAGTTCGCCACCAATGCGCTCCAGCAAGCCACCTGCTGTTTCAGCAGCAATAGCCGCACCCGATTGAAGGCGCTCCAAACCGCCTTGTAGCATTGGGTTTCCACTCAAAAAGCCATTCCCCGCATTGTTGATGTGCGGCAGTTCCGACGTAAGCGGGAAGCCTGCACAGAGCGCTTTTACGTCATTTTTAACCGCTTTGCCATTTGCTTCATCGTTAGCGGCAACAATAACGCGGTCAATTAAGCCCGCAATCGTCTCCATGTCGCTTTCTTTCATGCCCCGCGTTGTGACGGCAGCCGTGCCAAGACGAATGCCGGAGGTAACCAATGCCGGCTGGTCGTCGTAAGGAACCATATTTTTATTGCAGGTGATTCCGGCTGCATCCAGCGCGATTTCTGCTTGTTTGCCCGTCACACTCTTATTGCGCAAATCCACAAGCATACAGTGGTTGTCTGTCCCGCCGGAAATAATTTTATAGCCCCGCGAAGTTAGTGCTGAAGCGAGTGCTTGCGAATTGCGAATGATTTGCGCGGTATATTCTTTGAAATCGTCCGTGAGCGCTTCTTTGAACGCAATCGCTTTTGCCGCGATAACGTGCATAAGCGGACCACCTTGAATGCCCGGCATCACCCACGAATCAATCACTTCGCTCATCATTTTTGTACGACCAGATTTTGGTGCTGTCAGCCCAAACGGATTTTCAAAATCTTTACCAAGCAAAATCACGCCGGAGCGAGGACCACGCAAGGTTTTATGCGTTGTCGAGGCAACAACGTGAGCGTAAGGAATCGGCGTATCCAGATGCCCTTTGGCAATCAAGCCCGCAGGATGGGCAATATCGGCAAATAAAAATGCACCGACCGAATCAGCAATCTCGCGGAATGCCTTGTAATCAATGTTCCGAGAGTACGCCGACGCGCCAACGGTAATCATTTTCGGCTTGTGTTTTTTTGCGAGGTCGGAAACAACGTTGTAATCAATTCGCTCAGTTTCTTTGTCCAAACCGTAAGGAACAAAATTGTAAAATCGTCCCGAAAAATTCACCGCCGAACCGTGCGTTAAGTGTCCACCATGCGATAAATCCATGCCGAGAACGGTATCACCAAATTTGATAAAACTGTAATACACCGCCATATTTGCCGTCGAGCCGCTATTGGGCTGGACGTTGGCATATTCAGCGCCAAAAAG